>DZAL01000122.1 GCA_022729575.1 Thiomargarita sp. | reverse complement strand
GGATATTCCCCGCCTTAGCAAGGAGGGGCTAGGGGTGGTGGTGCGTAAGGTGAGTCGTTAACTTTAGTTTACAACTTTAATACTATTAGTGTATGATAATTGAGACTCGCTAACTTTTTTCGTTGGCGACTCCAATACCAGCATATATTATCTACGCTCTATAGTAATTATGACTAACGATAACAAAATTTTACCCCCAGAATGGGAAGTCCCCCCCATTTTTCGCACCCGTTTAGGTGAGCAAGCCGGCCGGCAACGTCTGATGACAGAAGCCGGCCATTTACTATTAATTCTACACGCACCTCCCAGTCCTGAAGTTAATGAGCGTCAAGCCAAAATTTTTTGGCGCTCCCCTAAAGGCGAATGGAAAGCGGCTAATACTAAGATTGATGGCTTAAAAGCCTTACAACAACATCTCCATCAATATGGATACGTAGTGGAGCAACTGGAAAATCAATTGGATCAAGCTAAACGAGCCGAAGAATTTTTCGCCATTTTACGTGCCCTCGCGCCTCTCTTACGCGCGATTCGCAACCTGCACCACACCTTGCAACAAGCGCGAGAACAATTTGAGACCGTAAGAGAATTAATTATCCTACGAGACCAAGCCTATCAATTAGAGCGTACCACGGAATTGTTAGATGCCGAAGCGAAACACGCCCTAAATTTTATGCTGGCTCAACAAGCCGAAGAGCAAACGCAAAATAGCGAGGAAATCGCTGAAGCCAGTTATCGACTGAATTTACTGGCCAGTTTTTTCCTACCAATGACCATGTTAGCCACGATTTTTGGTATGAATTTTCCAGGAATCATGGCCACGTTTGATAATTTTGTGGTCTTTGGAAGCGTGTTACTGATAGGCATGATACTGGGGTATCACTTAAAACGAAAACTGCAAAAGCCGATGACGACCAGTAAACAGTCGACCACTCCAGGCATCAAATAAAATCGATCATCCGCCCCATGATAGTGGTGTCCAAATGGAGTCCAAAACCGGTTTTGGACTCCTAACTAAACTAAATAATGTTACCAATGCACTTACTGTCTTCACCCTTTGCCCAAGGTCATACCTTTCTCCACCACTTAGACCCCCGGGTCAAACTCCTCACTGCACTATTTTTTGCTCTCCTAATAGCGACTGCGCAACAGTTGACAACCCTATTAACCGGACTCGGTTATGCCGGTTTACTCACACTTCTCGCTCATCCTCCGGTATTGGCCCTTTGGAAACGCTTATACACGCTTAACTTATTTAATTTTCTACTATTTCTAATATTGCCGCGGACCATCCAGGACCAAGTTTATTCAGCCACCGTGATTACCTTGAAAAGCAACGCTATTTTGTTAGCGATAACCACCTTGGTCAGCACCACTGAAATTATCACGCTGGGTCAAGCCTTACACCAACTTAAACTGCCGACTAAATTGATTCACCTGTTACTCTTCACGGTGCGTTATATCGCGGTTTTTTATCAAGAATATCAACGCTTAACCCAAGCTATGACCATACGCGGCTTTCAACCTCATTTTAACCGTCACACTTACCGCAGCCTGGCCTATTTAATTGGCATGTTACTGGTCAAAAGTTTAGACCGCGCGGAGCGAATTTTAGCCGCTATGAAATGTCGCGGCTTTCATGGACAATTCTATTCACCTCAAACCTATTCACTACAATCGCCGGATAAAATTTTTAGTCTGCTCGCCATTCTCGGCGCGCTCAGTTTACTCACTCTGGAATCACTATGACTCCTTATTTTTTTCCGCTCTCGGCGCCACTAATTCAACTGCATCACCTCAGTTTTCGTTACCCAACGCAAACCCATCCCCTATTGGACGAGGTTAATTTCAGACTCCACACTGGTGAAAAAGTGGCCTTGCTCGGCCCTAACGGCAGTGGTAAATCTACTTTATTGCAATTACTGGTCGGATTATTACATCCTACCGCCGGTGACATAGAAATTTTTGGACAATTACGCCGTCACGAGAAAGATTTTGCGCCAATTAGAGGCGTGGTCGGTTTGCTATTTCAAGATGCCGATGACCAATTATTTTGCCCCACGGTAGCCGAAGACGTTGCGTTTGGACCACTCAATCAAGGTAAATCGAGGGCCGAAGTTCAAACCATTGTCAATGACACTTTAGCATTACTAGGATTGGTGGGTTATGAAACTTGTACGACTTATCGGCTCTCCGGCGGCGAAAAACGCCTAGTGGCATTGGCTACCATTTTGGCCATGCGCCCTCAAGTATTATTGTTGGATGAGCCAACCAGTGGTTTAGATGAAGTGGTGACACAACGGCTTACCGAGATTTTATTACAATTGCCAACCGCTATGTTGATAGTGTCGCATGATCGGGAGTTTTTAAAAACTGTGGCTTCGAGGACCGTGTGGTTACGACAAGGTAAGTTATTTGAGTAATTCTAGTTATCCCGCGGGTAACCACCAGTATTGGCCAGTAGGGATAACACCCCTCGGAGGGGTGTTATCCCTCAGAGCTCAAAGGTGCCCCGGCGGCGGCAAGAGAAACCACGTTATCAACTCTTAATCAACTCTTAACACGAGGTGGATAAGCTAAAAACGTCAAGACCACTAAACTACCGAAGATTGAATAAACCAGGGTAAACACCCATTCTGGGGCCGAATAAAAGAGCAAATAAGGTACCCAGTAACCAATGAAACTGTGACCATAACCAATTTCGCCGGCGAGCCTTCGTAAATAGTTTTCCAAAGTGGTCAATGGACAAGTGAGACCCAACCAGGCTTCCAACACCACGTAACTGATGGCCAGTAAATGCAGTCCCCGAAATGGAAAATACCTAACCCATTGCCATTGTTTTAGCCAACCGAGGAGGATAAGACCTTGTCCCAATACCACAAAGAGAACAAAAGCGGCATGAAGGATGACCGTGGCATCAGCCAACCCCGAGAGTAATTTTAAATTCATTAACCAACAATCCTCCCCTCAAAGTCTTCAATGGAGTCCAAAACATGTTTTGGACTCCACGGATGCGTTAACGCACAAATCGACTTAACGGTTCAACTACCAAAATGATGAGTAGTTGCAAACCTAGAATCACTACCATTGGTGAAATATCAAAACCTTGAATCGGTGGAATTAGCCGTCGCGCGGGACGTAAGACCGGCTCGTTTAATTGAGATAACAAATAACTGAGTGGATTATTATAATTGTCATAAGGTGTTACCCAACTTAAAACGACTTGAATAATTATCGCATAGAAATAAATATTGAGCAGTAATGACAATAAATAGGTCAATGCCAAGATAAAAATGCCAAACAGGTTGAGATATTGTCCATACAACAAAGCAGTTAAACTAATTTGCAACATCTCCAAGCCAAACATCAACGCTATCGCCGCAAAGTCAATACCGCGCCATCCAGGAATAAAATTATACAAAAATAACAGCGGAGGGTCCGTTATTTTCCAAAGCACACGCAATACAGCATCATGGCGCACACTGACACGAATACATTGCAAGAGGAAACGCAACATGAGCAAAAAAATATAAGTGCCAAAAAATACATTAATCAAAAACACCAAAGCGGTGATCAAGGGATTAGTCACCATTTCACTGCTCTCCAAATTGACTGGCTAACGCGATGGCTCGTTGCTGTGCGGCGAGTAAGGCTTGGTCAAATAACGCTTGTAGTCCTCCCGCCTGTAACAGTTGTACCGCTTGCTCAGTAGTGCCTCCTTTGGAAGTCACTCGCATTCGCAAAGTGCTGGCATCTTCTTGACTTTCTAAAGCCATTTTGGCCGCGCCAAAGGCGGTTTGCAACGTCAGTAACCGTGCCATTTCTTGCGGTAATCCTAGATTAACGCCTGCTTTTTCTAACATTTCCATGAGTAAAAAGAAGTAGGCAGGCCCACTGCCAGATAAGGCGGTTACCGCATTCATCAAACTTTCTTCAGTAATCCAAACGGTGAGGCCAACCGCACGCAAAATATTTTCTGCTAACTCATGTTGCTCACTGCTAACATGAGGACCAGCAAATAATACCGAAGCACTACATTGCACTAAAGCAGGGGTATTAGGCATTACTCGTACAATGGGAATCGGACGATGCTCCACCCCACCCAACCAACGTGTTAAATCCGTCAATCGTATACCCGCGGCAATACTGATAAATAATGGCGATGGCTCAAAAACGGCGGTGGCTATCGATTTAGCCACCTCTGGCAAAATTTGTGGTTTTACCGCTAATACCACGACCTGTGCTCCCTGAATGGCTGGTAAATTATCGGTATAGCAAGTAATGGGAAATTGTGCGGCCAAGGGTTGTGGGGACGGATCTGCTACCCTCAAATTTTCTGAGTTTATTCCAGTGTCTAGTAAGCCGCCAATGAGGCTACTGGCCATATTACCACCGCCAATAAAGGTTATGATGCTGTTTTTCATTTAAATGTTTCCTGTTGCTTTAAAACTCACGATTACCACGAAAGTGCTATTTTATATTATCTGAACATAATTTTCCTCCAGATTTGACAACTTTTTTAAAGTTGTCAAATCTAAAAATTTTCCAGATTTGACAACTTTAAAAAAGTTGTCAAATCTAAAAGAATCTAAAAGAATTGCACTTTACTTAAAATCCTTTTATGATTTTATTAAGAAAAAGTATTTTCTTAAATACATTATTAACGCTCAGGATAAAACGATTATGGTTGAAGAATATACTGATATTGACCCTCAAGAAACCGAAGAATGGTTGGAAGCCTTGGATAGCGTCTTAACCCAGGAAGGGCCAATCCGCGCTCATTTTTTGATCGAGCGGTTGATTGCCACGGCCCGTAGTTATGGGGCTTATTTGCCCTACAGTGCCAACACCCCCTACTTGAATACGATTCTTTCTACTCAAGAAATACCGATGCCAGGGAATCCAGAATTAGAATGGAAAATTCGTTCGATCGTGCGCTGGAATGCCATGGCGATGGTGGTGCAAGCCAATCGTATCACCACTGAATTAGGCGGTCATATTGCCAGTTTTGCCTCCGCGGCGACGCTATATGATGTGGGTTTTAATCACTTTTTCCAAGCCCGCTCGGCCAAGCATGGCGGAGATTTAGTTTATTTTCAAGGACATTCAGCACCAGGCATTTATGCCAGAGCCTTTTTGGAAGGTCGGCTCACGGAAGAGCAATTGAAAAATTTTCGCCAAGAAGTTAACGGCAAAGGCTTATCGTCTTATCCGCACCCTGGACTGATGCCAGAATTTTGGCAATTCCCCACCGTGTCGATGGGACTAGGCCCGATTATGGCTATTTACCAAGCCCGATTTATGAGATACCTGCATGACCGTGGCATCGTCAATACGGCAGGACGTAAAGTCTGGGCCTTTATGGGTGACGGTGAAATGGATGAGCCAGAATCACTCGGGGCCATTGCGTTAGCTACCAGAGAAAAACTGGATAATCTCATTTTTGTCGTCAACTGTAATTTACAGCGTTTAGACGGCCCAGTACGGGGAAATGCCAAGATTATTCAAGAATTGGAAGCGGATTTTCGCGGCGCCGGGTGGAATGTGATTAAAGTCATCTGGGGCTCCTATTGGGATTCACTGTTGGCCATGGATACCAAAGGTTTATTACGGAAGCGGATGGAAGAATGTGTGGACGGTGAATATCAAACCTTTAAAGCCAAAGGCGGTGCCTACACTCGTGAACATTTCTTCGGCAAGTATCCAGAGTTGAAAGCCATGGTGGCCAAAATGACGGATGAGGATATTTGGCGACTCAATCGCGGTGGACATGACCCCCATAAGGTTTATGCCGCTTATGCCGCTGCGGTCAAGCATCAAGGCCAGCCTACCGTCATTCTCGCTAAAACGGTTAAAGGTTATGGCATGGGCATTGCGGGCGAAGGACAAAATATCACGCATCAACAAAAGAAAATGGGAGAGGAGGCGTTACGCGCTTTCCGTGACCGTTTCAATATTCCCATTCCAGACCATCAAGTGGCAGAGGCCCCGTTTTATAAGCCAGCGGCCGATAGTCCCGAAATGAAATATTTGCAGGAGCGGCGACAAGCGTTAGGTGGATATTTACCGATTCGCAGTAAAACCGCTAACCCCTTAGATGTGCCAGAGTTAACTTTGTTTGACAGTGTGTTGCAAGGCGCTGGTGACCGTGATATTTCTACTACCATGGCCTTTGTCCGGCTCCTCAATCTGCTCATACGAGAGCCTAAAATTGGTCAATACATCGTCCCCATCGTCCCCGATGAAGCGAGAACTTTTGGCATGGAAGGGATGTTTCGGACCCTGGGGATTTACTCCTCACAAGGACAATTATATGAACCTCAAGATGCCGACCAGTTGATGTATTACCGTGAGGACCGGAAAGGCCAAATTTTAGAAGAAGGTATTTGTGAAGCCGGCGCTTTTTCGTCATGGATAGCCGCGGCCACGGCTTATAGTAATCATGGGGTCAACATGGTACCGTTTTATATTTTTTATTCCATGTTTGGTTTTCAACGCATTGGCGATTTGGCTTGGGCCGCGGGAGATATGCAGGCGCGAGGTTTTCTCATCGGCGGCACAGCAGGACGTACCACTTTAGCCGGCGAAGGATTGCAACATCAAGATGGTCACAGTTTGGTTACCGCTTCAACCATTCCCAATTGTGTGTCCTACGACCCTACTTATGCCTATGAAATGGCAGTGATTATTCATGATGGTTTACGGCGAATGTATAAAAATCAGGAAAATATTTTTTACTACATCACCGCCATGAATGAAAATTATCTACAACCTACGATGCCGGCCGGTGTACAAGCAGGTATCCTCAAAGGCATGTATCTAGTTAAAGAAGGCACCAAGAAAAGTGGGTTACGGGTACAATTGTTGGGAAGTGGCACCATTTTACGAGAAGCCCTGGCTGCCAGTAGCTTATTAGCCGAAGATTTTGAGGTCACCGCGGATGTTTGGAGTGTCACCAGTTTCACCGAATTGCGGCGAGACGGTTTGGCCATGCAACACTGGAATTTATTGCATCCAGAAGAGCAACCGCGCACCTGTTACGTCACTGATTGTCTGCAACATCGAGCGGGTCCGGTCATCGCCGCCACCGATTATATCAAGACTTATGCCGACCAAATTCGGTTTTGTATACAGCGGCCCTATTATGTGCTAGGCACGGACGGTTTTGGCCGCAGTGATACCCGCAAACAATTACGAAAATTTTTTGAAATAGACCGCTATTACATTGCAGTCACGGCACTGAAGGGATTGGCCGAGGCCGGTGAAATTCCTGTCAGTCAGGTAACGGCGGCCATCAAAAAATATGAACTCGACCCTAACAAACCTAATCCTGCGACGGTTTAGGAGGCACAGCGCATGGCTATTGTAAAACAAGTCAAAGTCCCAGATATTGGTGATTTTAAAGATGTCGGTATCATCGAAATATTAGTACGCTCTGGCGATGTCGTCAAGGCCGAGCAACCCGTGATTACCCTGGAAAGCGATAAAGCCACTATGGAGATTCCGTCACCTTATGCGGGTACCGTGAAAGACCTGGCCGTTAACATTGGTGATAAAGTTTCTGAGGGGTCATTAATTTTTACTTTAGAAATAAATGATCCATTTAACTCAGGAGCGACGACGATATCCCTTAATTCCTCTACTGAGCCGAAAGCAGAGAAAGTAGCTAACGTGGTCGAGACTTCAACCCCGTCTCAATTGGCACCTACTTCCCTCCTTAGCCAGGAAGGGCTGGGGGGGGGCATACCAGCGGCAGCGGTTAAAGGCACGACTTCACTTTCTCCTACACTCACCATGGGTAAAGCCGGGATAAGTGCGGATCCGAGAAGACCCTTACATTTACCTACCTCGTCGTTGACTGCTCACGATGACCCCAAGAAATTGAAACCCCATGCCGGTCCAGCCGTCAGACATCTGGCACGAGAATTGGGCGTAGAATTGACTAGAGTCACCGGTAGTGGCAAAAGAGCTCGGATTCTCAAAGAAGATGTCACCACTTTTGTCAAAACAGTCATGACCGAAGGTAGCATTCCCAATGTCACGGTGCCGTTAGCAGGAGGAGGTGCAGGAATTCCACCGATGCCTGAAATTGACTTTAGCAAATTTGGTGAGATTGAAACGGCACCGTTAAGTCGCATCAAAAAATTATCTGGTGCCAGCTTATATCGTGCCTGGTTAAATGTCCCTCAAGTGACTCAATTTGACACTGCCGATATTACTGAGTTAGAAGCATTTCGCCAAGGTTTAGCCGACGAAGCGAAGAAACGCAACGTCAAAGTGACCATGTTAGCGTTTTTACTAAAAGCCAGTGTCGCGGCCCTGAAACAATTTCCCCATTTCAACTCGTCGTTAGATTCGAGTAAGGACAATTTGATTGTCAAGAAATACTACCATCTTGGAGTGGCGGTTGACACCCCCAATGGTTTAGTCGTCCCAGTGATTCGAGAGGTCAACCTTAAAGGATTGTTTGACCTAGCGGCTGAATTAGCGACCATTAGCCAAAAAGCCAGAGACGGTAAATTGTCAGCCGCCGACATGCAAGGAGCCTCTTTTACGATTTCTAGTTTAGGTGGGATTGGGGGCACCGGCTTTACTCCTATTGTTAATGCCCCGGAAGTCGCTATTTTAGGGGTATCACGCTCGCAACTGCAACCGGTCTATCAAGCAGGTCAATTAGTGCCTCGTTTAATGTTACCGTTTTCGCTGTCTTATGACCACCGAGTCGTTGACGGTGCCGCCGCCGCTAGATTTACCAGTTATTTAAGTTTCATTTTATCTGACGTGAGACGATTGTTGTTGTAATCGGAGACACCCTGACGGCGTTGGAGTCCAAAGCTTCAGCTTTGGCAACGCCGTCTTACCTTTGACCAATCTCGTCCAAATCTGAAGGTTTGGACTCCAACGAGAGAACGCAGGTGTCTGGAAACGAAGAAAATCAAATAGTCCTGAAATGTGAGTGACCACGCGGTCAGGACTGGCAATCCTCAAAGGACTGCCAGTCCCAAATTCTCACCCCAGATTTTATCACTACCGAAAATCATGGTTCAGATAGTTAACGCTAGTTGAGAAATTGAGGATAACATTATGTCAAGTATGAAACCTGCTAAACGGGTACGGGTTGAAAAAGAAAGCACAGCCAAAAGACAAACGGCGCAACAAGTAAAACGACAAACTCGACTCATTTTAAATGAGAGGGAAAGTGAGCTTATTACCAAATTGTTAAATTACACATTTAGTGGGTATGAGGATGAAGAAGAACAATTGGCATTGAAAGAAAAATTAGAAGGCCAGTTGTTGGAAGCCAATAAACAATTAGAACAAAAAAATCAACAACTCCAAGACACCCAACGTAGTTTACAACACCTGGTAAAAGACTACACCCATGATGTCGGCAACCTGATTCGTCCAGATATTGTGTATGACATTGCTCAAGCCATCAAACAACAGTTTCCAGAACAATTTTTATTACTTGATGGGGTTTATCAAGCTGAAATCGCTATGCGTCACAGAAGTGAAGCACTCAGAATCAAACATACTTTGCAGAATCCAGAACGTTTTAGGGTTTTTATTCGCCACGATAACACGCCCAAAAGTGGAGAGGTTGCGACAGACGTTAAGAATATTCTCTATGAAACGTTGCGTCAAACAACTAGATTGTTTTTATATTATTCTACCTTTACTACGAGACGTGAACAGCTTTTGCAAAGCAGAAGCATCTCGCTACTAGAATTGCAACAGTGTTTCACCCAACAAACTGTTTTTGAGAACCAACTCCCTTTGGAATGGGTACAACAACATTTATTCCCTATTCAATATGAATGGTCACCGCTTTGGGAAAGAATAAAGCTAAAAAAAGATGGTTCTACTGAGAATTTGTTATACAGTTATTTTACTGAACTCTTCCTCAATGTCTTCAAATACTCGGATTACCAAGGATTGAAACTGCGATTTTATGACCAAGACATTGACGGACGTGCTTTTTTAATGAGTAGATGGGAAAATACCTACCGCGATAATCAGTCGATAAGCACTGGTAACGGTTTAATTGGGATTCGTGAAGAGTTGCAAATTCTCAATGACTCACAGGAGGAAAAAACTACCTTACAGATACTTGATAATCAAGCAGAGCAGACTTTTAGTATCACCTTGGCTTTAAAGAAAGACTTACTCATTTATGACTCCCAACAACATAATCCACGTCCTAAAAGGAGAGTGACTACATGCGAATCTTATGGATAGAAGATGAACGTTTGACCATGGACCGGAAAGACAATTTTTTTGGCGTTTTTGCCAAGGATCATGAGGTTAAGATTGATGGTGATTTCAGTAGCGCCTACGCTAGAGTAACCAATCATTTACGTCAATATGATGTGTTAGTGATAGATATTGCTTTAACACTTTCGGAAAAAAAGAACAAACTGATTGGCGATTTTGCTAACCAGTTTGGCCTAACCACTGACGAATTTTTACAGGAGGCTGGCTTTCTTATTTATTTGAAGGCACTATCTCAAGGTTTTCCCCAGGAGAGGATGGTCTTTTTGACGGCTAATATGAATCCAAATAAGATGTCAAGGGCGGTCATCAATTTGAGAAACGCGATGGATTCACCAGATGATGCCGTGTGGGACCAAGCTGTTAACGATGTAAGACAGTTGTTGCCATTAGAGCAACATCCACAGTTTAACCAAATTTTAGCTGAAGATGAGAATGAAACTTTCACTTTTTTGGACAGGTGGAGGGATAATATGCCAGAGGAGAATTATGAAAACACTTACGAGATCTTTATAAAGCGGTTTAAAGATGCTCGTATTACTCCCCCCAAGGCGGTTGATAAAAAGGCTCCCGACGGTGGTGGGTACCTGGAGTTGCAAAACTGGTTACGTCGCCATTGCGACCCCACCAAAGACAACCAACCCGATTACGACTATCTTACTCTACGTCGTGGCATTTTAGATGTCATCACCAACCTACAAAACTCTGGTGTAGATTTGACCGAAAATTTTCAAAAACACTTGGACAAACTCACCTTTTTGAGAGGTTTGGAATGGCAATTACGTGATTTTGCTTTACCCAGAGAGGATTACAGCAATGTCTATTTTGCCCTCTGTGATTATTTGACCAAGCCGTATGACATTTATAATGGCCGCGATTTATTACAAGACCCCTCTCGTCATTTAAAATTGCCTCTATACCACTTGCGAAATTGGATCGCCCATGGTTTGATTATGGGAAGTAATACTCAAATATCTGCGCAAGCCGCAGGCGTGACATTTTTGATTGCCATGCAGAGTTTGTTTGATGTAAAAGAGTACGGTTTTCAGGAGGAGTTGAAACGACTCTTTTTGGCCAAACCTGTGACCGAAACCGATCTCCGTCGACAAATCAGATCTTTGTTGGGTAATTATGACCGTCAAGACCCTTTGACCGCGTTGTATAAACGAGGACAAAAGGAGAATAATCCAAATTGGGAACGAGAAAACTATCTACGTCACTTTTATGCGGCTTATTTGTTCTCGATTCAACAGGCTGACTATTCTATCAGGAAGAATGCCAACTCCGAGCTGAACGCTATGGTTTTTCACGAGTTAAATAAACAAACGGAATAAATTCCGGACTCCAACAGCACCTGGTTAAGGGGTGGTTGAATTAACAGTGCGTAAGGTGAGTTATAAAATAATCCGGTTAACTTAATTTTCAAATCCACTTAAAGGTATTTCAAATGATTATTGTAGGCATGTCCGGCGGCGTTGACTCCTCCATAGCCGCGTTACTACTGAAAGAACAAGGTAACGAGGTGCAAGGTTTATTTATGAAAAATTGGGAAGAGGATGATACCGAGAACTATTGCAGTGCGGCCGCGGATTTACGTGATGCTCAAGCCGTCTGTGACCAGTTAGGCATCGCCTTGCATACCGTTAATTTTGCTACCGAATATTGGGACCAAGTCTTTAGCTACTGCTTAGACGAATTTAAAGTCGGTCGCACCCCCAATCCCGATGTTTTATGTAATCGTGAAATCAAATTTAAATATTTTTTGGAACATGCGTTACAGCTAGGCGCCAATACCATTGCCACCGGTCATTATGCACGAATTGAGACGCGAGACGGATATTATCAATTACTTAAAGGAATCGACCCCGACAAAGACCAAAGTTATTTTTTGCATCGATTAACGCCAGCCCAATTAGCCCCTAGTCAATTTCCCCTCGGACACCTCACTAAAACTCAAGTCCGGGCTTTAGCTACCCAAGCTCAATTAGCTACGCACCATAAAAAAGATAGCACCGGATTATGTTTTATTGGAGAGCGTCCCTTTAGAGATTTCTTAAAACGCTTTTTACCCGCCCAACCAGGCCCGATAGAAACGCCTGACGGTCTTAATTTAGGTGAACATGAAGGAGTCATGTTTTATACGCTGGGACAACGCCAAGGTTTAAAAATTGGTGGACAAGCGGGTGGCAGTGGGGAGCCGTGGTACGTGGTTGCTAAAGACCTGCCCAATAATCGCTTGATAGTCGCGCAAGGCCATGACCATCCTTTATTGTTCAGTCAAACCGTGAAAGGACAGCAACTACATTGGATAACGGGAGAGGCTCCAACGATACCTTATATCGGTTATGCGAAAATTCGCTATCGCCAAACCGACCAGGCCTGTGTCATTAAAGAATTAACCGCGGATGAATGTGTAGTAGAATTTGCGCAACCACAACGCGCAGTCACGCCGGGGCAAGCCATGGTCTTTTATCAAGGTGATATTTGCTTAGGGGGAGCGGTGTGCGCGTCTTAAACTTCAGGCAGGGATAACACCCCAGGTGTTATCTCTCGGGGGTTTTTCTTTCACTCTCCTTTCAGGACTACCCTTTATTGAAACTTAAATTGGCTAAACGCCTGTTGTAAGTACATCGCTTGTTGTGCGAGTTTGCGGGTATTTTGCGCAGCTTCTTCTACCAAGGCACCATTTTGCTGAGTGGTCTCATCCATTTGTGTAATCGCTTTATTGACTTGTTGAATCCCTTGAGCTTGATCTTGCGAAGCGGCCGAAATTTCGGCCATGATGTCAGTGACTTTGGTAATGGAGTTTACCATCTCGTACATGGTTTCACCGGCTTGGTCAACTAATTGAGTCCCGGTTCCTACATTGGTAAGCGAGTCATGAATCAAAGTGCTAATTTCTTTGGCGGCGGTGGCCGAACGTTGGGCTAAATTTCGAACTTCGGTGGCCACCACGGTAAAACCTCGTCCTTGCTCGCCCGCGCGGGCCGCTTCCACCGCCGCATTTAAAGCTAAAATGTTAGTTTGAAACGCAATGCCGTTGATAACTTCAATAATTACGGAGATTTTTTGCGCCGATTGGTTAATTTGCTGCATATTGTTAACGACTTGCTTAACCACTTCCCCACTCTTTTTTGCCACCACGGCGGCGGCCAAAGCTAATTGGTTGGCTTGCAACGCATTGTGTGCATTTTGTTGCACCGTCGCCGTCATCTGTTGCATCGCCGCCGCAGTTTGTTCCAACGCCGCGGTTTGTTGTTCGGTACGTTCAGATAAGGCGGCATTACCTTCTTCCAATTCAGCGGCAGCAATATTGATGGTATCGGCAACTTGTTTGAGTTGCGAGAGCATATTCACGAGTTTGACGATAGTGTCATTAGCATGATTTTTGATGCGTTCAAATTCGCCGGCATATTGAGTTTGAATAGGTTGAGTTAAGTCGCCATTTTTCATATTTTCCAGCAATTGCGATACATCTTGGTTAAAATTCCTTTGAATCTCAATCAGAGAATTGACTCCCTGGCTTAATTCTTGACTAAAGCCTTGTTTATTCGAAAGGTCAATCAGATTATCCAAATTGCCACGACTGGCGTGTTCTACCACTCTTTGAATTTCGTGAATAATTTCTTGGAGCGTGGTCACGGTGAGTTGAATCGATTGGGCGACTTCTGCATAAACTCCTTTATAATTTTCTGCTTGCTGTGGTTCCAAACGACCTTCGGCCAGGGCGGTCATCATGCGTGTAATGTTGCCCATGACTTGGGCGGTAGTGGCGATTAATTGATTAGTGGCCTCCCCGACCGTTTTCATAAAACCGCTGAGGTGAGTGGTGTCCACTGATTGAGTTAATTCGCCATCTTTGGCCGCTTCCACGGTGTGATGCAACTCTTCAATCATTCGTTGCATGCTCAAGGATAACTCTTGCACGGCGCATTGCATTAGGCTGATTTCATTCTGGCAACGATGTTTGGGTATCTCCACGATATGTGACATCAGTTTCCCCTGCGCCAATTCTTTAATGGTGTACACTAATTGGTGAAGTGGGGTGGTGAGGCTTTGAGTTATCCACAGCGAGATGAATATAATAATTATCACGCCTGACAAGCCAATGGTGGCAATGAGCCATCCTAACGTAATAATCGAGGAAAATGCTTCTTGTTGATCCATTTCGGTAATCAAGGCCCAAGTGGTGTTACCGGCCTTGATGGGGGCGTAAGTAGATAACACCGCCTGACCGCGATAATCGATAATTTTTTGCTGTCCACTCTGACCTTGTAAAGCAGCTCTGACACTGAGAGTATCAATGAGGTTTTGAGTAGGATGCGCAAAGGAAGATTCAACGGAATAGCGTTGGTCCAACACCGAGTCTGAACGTAGGCGTTTATCAGCACCAACCAGATAGGCTTCGCCAGTGTTTCCCAAGCCCGCACGCGCTTGCATAATTTGATTCATGAGTTGATGGTGTAGTTGTAATACGACGATTAGTTCAATCTGGCCCTGTTGGTCAAGCAGTGGTTGTGCGATAAAGGCTGAAGGAATGTTATTGCTGGGAGCATAAGGCGCATAGTCACTCATGGCAAAAGTTTTGGTGAGTAGGACCGTTTTGATGAGTTGGCCCAAATGTGATTCTGCGTAGGGACCGGTGAGAATGTTGGTGTGATAGTCGGATTCGTGTTTGACGGAATAGAAGATTGGTCCTTGTGGATGAATCAGTAAGAGGTCGTAATAGTCATATCCCGTAATGTATTTTTTGAAAAAATCATCGGATTGATCATTTAACTGGTTACTAAGTATCTCTTCTAAGGTAATTGTGGTGATAATAGCCCAGTGGAGGTTGTGGATATTTAGGGGTGCCGACATCGTTAATTTTGGGGTGCCAACCTGGTCCAGTTTGATGGTGATACTGGTTTCGCCAGCGAGGGCTGGTTTAATCTCTGGCTCCTCCTCAGATTTGACAACTTTAAAAAAGTTGTCAAATCTTTCCGCGGAGTTATGGGCAACGGTGGTATTGAAATTCACGCGGTCACTGCGATAACTGATTTGTTCTTTTAGTTGTCCGACTAAGTGAGTTTCACCGGTTTGTCCCATTTCTTCATTATTTGATTGAACGAGACGATTGAGGGTGTCAGGGGATAAGCGAAAAGCGAGCACACCAGTAGTTTCACCAAATCGTGTGATGGGAGCGGCAATGAATCCTGCGGGTTGATTATTGGTGGGAGGATAGGGAACAAAATCCTTTAGCGTCGCGGCCTGTAATCCCGCTTGAACCGCGGTGGGCAGGGAGGTATCTTTCAATTCGTTGGAAAATATATTTTTACCCAGGTCACTGTTTTTAGCTGCGGTATAAACAAGGTAGCCATCTTTCGAAATCAACAGTAGGTCGGCATAACTTTTTTCAGTTTGGTATTGAGTAAATTCTTTACCAAAACGTTCTTCGACTTGTAACCAGGCGGTATGACCCACTTGATGGTCTTCGGTCTTAAAAGCGCCTTCGAATTGGTCCAGCGCTTGGGCTACGGAATCACTTTGCGCCATGGATTTAATGTCATTGAAGATATTGGAAAAATAGCTTTCTAGCTGCGTTTTTTGGTGGAATTGGATGGACTGTAACTTTTGCTCGGCTTGTTGTTTTAACATAGCTAGGGTATCTAAGAAAATTTCCAAATGGGTTTGTTGCTCTTGAAAAAAATTTTCGAGTTGAGCACTTTTGAGTTCTCGCACTGTTTGCAGATGGCTAAATACTTGTTTAGACAAGGTTTGCCGACTTTCGGTTAAGGCCAAGGTGCCAAGGATGGCAAATGGAATAATGCCAATGGTAAGAAATGAGACTAATAATTTGATGCGGATTTTGACGTTGGTAAACATGATATTCCTCCTAAGTAAGATTTGACAACTTTTTTAAAGTTGTCAAATCTAAAACTGGTTTGATATTTTATTCGTTCTCTCAGATTTGACAACTTTTTTAAAGTTGTCAAATCTAAAATTGTCAAATCTAAAATTGGTCTGATATTTTATTTGTTCTCAGATTTGACAACTTTTTTAAAGTTGTCAAATCTAAAACTTTATTTCGTTATAATTTAATCGGTTGCCAGGGTTTAATTTTTAACTTGAGTTCTTGGTAAGTTTTCCAATGATGCCGCTGTAGTTGGTCGGGGCGAGTTTCTTTAGGAAAACCTGGTAGTTGAGTGGAGGTCCAGCGACCTTGGGTGGTTAACTCGCGGTTGGCTAATTGCCAAAATTGGTCGTTTATCCACCCGGTGACGAATTGGTCTGGGTTTTCACTCAGTTCAGTTTTCAGCAATTTTTGTTCGCGCCACATTCTGGCACAACCTTGTAAGTGTTGAGTGACGGCTTTGGTGATTCGTCCATCCCAGACCATCATATCTAAGGTGGTGCGAATAATCATGGGTGGTATTTCCGAAATATCGGTCCAGATATGATAAGCGGCTAATTCGGGGTCACGGGTTAGCATTTCACGGCATTCTTCTTCGGCTTGGAGATAGGCGATAATAATATCTGGTCTTTCGCGTAACCAATCTTGAATCGCTAACGTGGCGCCGACGACGCGAAAATTGTGGGCACTGGCTTCTGGAAAGTAGTGGTGACAAGTGCAAGGCAGGTCTTGGCCGGTGACCCAGCGCTTGGCAATGCCGCGTTGTTCGAGCCAGGTAGGATAAGGTTCCCACAAGGCCCCGGCCCAGATTGATTGATTGCGTAAAGCGGTCATTTGATGTTCAACCGACCGATTTATTAAGTCCAACTCGACTTTATTTTGGGCGGCCCAAGTCAAAATATGACGGTGCGAGAAGGAGCCAAAAGGGGTACCGACGGGTCGTTTAGATAAGTCTTGGGCGGTGTTAACTTTACCGGTTTCTAATAAGGGGAGTGCCACAGCGATGCTACCCACTTCTCCCAGGTCATAGCCGGTGATTGAGACCAAGTTACATTTTACCATTTCTCCTGCAACTAAGCCTGGGGTTTCGGCCATGTAACCAAACTGATTTTTGCCGGTGTACATGTTATTGTTGATGAGTGGTCCTGACAGTGCGCGGAACCAGACCACTTGGCTACCTTTCGGTAAATATTTTTGCCAAATTTTGGCTTGTTTATTGACTACGGAGGTCCAATATGGGGTGCAATAAGGTTGATAACCGATGGTTAAAGTCACGGGGTCGCCTAGTTTACCAAATTTGCCGGTTGGTTTGCCATAGTTAGCGGCAATGGCTAAGGCTTCCTCAGAGAATGCGTCTTTCGATTGAGCATAGGCCCGACCACTGATTGGGGTGGCTACCATTCCTAGTAAGGTTGGTGACAACAAACTGGCCGTGGCGTATTTTAAAAAAGCCCGACGGGTAGTTTGGATGGTGGTTAAAATATCTGTCTTCATAGAATTACTCCGCTTTGAGCTTTTTGGTAGCAGTTTTACCAGGTAGAGGGTGTTAAGAAATGTTCTCGACTTTAGTAAAATTGAAGTTTTCCACTAAAAGTAGTGACGGCAAGGCCGTGGCAGACAGTAGAAATTGGAATAAAAGGTGATGCTTAAGTTAAGCCTGCGAAAGAAACCTTGAAGGTCGAAAACCAGACCTTCAAGGTTAAAACCAGACCGGGGAATGGCTTAACTTAATGGCATTGAGGGATAACACCCCTCGAAGGGGTGTTATCCCTTAATACCGACCGCAGGGATAACACCCCTCGGAGGGGTGTTATCCCTTAATACCGACCGCAGGGATAACACCCCTCGAAGGGGTGTTATCCCTTAATGCCAACCGCAGGGATAACACCCCTCGAAGGGGTGTTATCCCTTAATGCCAACCGCAGGGATAACACCCCTCGAAGGGGTGTTATCCCTTAATGCCGACCGCAGGGATAACACCCCTCGAAGGGGTGTTATCCCTTAATGCCAACCGCAGGGATAACACCCCTCGAAGGGGTGTTATCCCTTAATACCGACCGCAGGGATAACACCCCTCGAAGGGGTGTT
>DZAL01000439.1 GCA_022729575.1 Thiomargarita sp. | reverse complement strand
CGGGGCCAGGTAAGGCAGCGGCAGGTCCTAAGGAGCCGTCTAAGGTGACTTCGGCGTGAGCATTGGCGGAAACCAATACCGTGAGTGTAACGAGAGATAAAGTGGAGCGTTTTTTCATAGATATTTAATCTTCTTAATCTTAATTAGAATATGAAAAGCGGATTATACACCATTTTCGGTTAGTGAGTCCAAACTCGGTTTAGGAAACTGGCAGGTGCTAAGTTTCCTAAACCTTTGAGGTTTAGGAAACTTGGAACCTGAATCGCTTAATTAATTTGTAGGAACTATCGACGTGTTGAACCCTTGTCATCTCTTGAATTTTTTCCCTAATCGTGTATACTTCCCTGGCTAGTATCAACTTTAACCGGAGCTATCTTATGTTACAAGCGAAAGGGTTTGACGCGCAACCTGATACATCATACATGCCCCACACGGTGACCGAAGAGAATCGCTTTCCTTACGGTTGGCGTTATGTGACGAAACAATTACCGACAGGTGAAGAAGTTTATGAGCAAATTCCATTAACCGCTAAAGATTTATTGAATCCACAATTGGGGGACCAAGTGCCACAAAGACACGAACATTTTCAAGCCATCCTTGATTTAGCTGGCAGTCTCAAAACCTATTATGCTAACGACCCCAGCATCGGCGTATTTGGTGATTTAATCATGGATTGGGGTATTCCCGGCTTGTCAGGACCTGCACCAGATATTGCCATTATTCCCAACGTGAAACAAAAAGAGGCCGCTCGTGGTACCTTTAAAGTGGCCCAAGAAGGTACTCGTCCATGTCTGGTCATTGAAGTGATGTCTCCTGGGTATCCTGGCGATGACACGGCGAAGGTGAAAATTTATGAACGGGCTGGGATCGCCGAATATTTCTTGATTAAACCGCGCGTGAAACGAGGGGTGGCGCATTATGAATTACGAGGCTATCGCTTAACGGAGGGCGTGTATCAGCCGATTCCTCCGGCGGAATGGGGGACTTTATTGTTAAGTCAAACCTTGCAACTGCGGTTTGAGGTCGAAAACCAGGGACGACAGGTGAGAGTTACGGAGATGCGGACTGGGCAGCGGTTGTTGACCCAAGTCGAAACAGAAGAGGC
>DZAL01000121.1 GCA_022729575.1 Thiomargarita sp. | reverse complement strand
GTGGTGCGTACTCCCCTCCTTACCAAGGAGGGGTTGGGGGTGGTGGTGCGTAAGGTGAACTAATACCTTGAACACTGTTGGCACCGGCTAAGATTTACCCTGATAGACTTGTCAATTTCTTCAAAAATTGGCAAATCTCAATCTCAGAATACCGATAAATTTCTCGATTTTGGAAGATTCGGCAAATTTCAGGACCCTGGCATGTTGCCTAAATCTTGATTTAATTACCTTCCCTAACTCTCAAACTCACTATGAATGACATAAATGAAGTGCATAATGTATATGACCTCCTGCAAAAGCATTTTTCGGAAAACGGTTGGAAATACACCACGTTGCCAAAAGACCGAGTAATCCTGATAGCGTTTGATAATAACAACGACCATGATAAGATTCGCTGTTTGGGAAAGCTCATAGAAGAATACAGTCAGTTCATTTTTTACTCCGTCTGTCCACACGGCATTCCTGAGTCGAAACGGGTAGCTATGGCCGAATTATTAACCAGAATCAATGCTAACCGGGTACTCGGTAACTTCGAACTGGATTTTGACGACGGTGAAATTAGATATAAAACCAGCCTTGACTATGAAGGGATTGAGTTAACCAGTGCCAAATGGTTAGAAAACTTGGTTAACGTCAACGTCACGATGATGAAAAATTTTTTACCAGCTATTTTAAACCTAATAAACCACGATGTGACACCATTAGAAGTCTTTAACAGTATTGAACGCATTAGGTCTTGAAAGAAGTGGGGAGAACTAAAGATTACCTAGAGAAGAAAAGATTACCTAGAGCAGACCTGAAAATCTCCTCTGTATCAACCTGTATTAATTAAACTAACCCATTGAATTGCCATACTATTAGCTGTCATCACTATGTCCACAAAACGAGACTACTATCAAGTCCTGGGTGTGCAAAAAAACGCCACTGAAGACGAAATCAAAAAAGCGTATCGTCGCTTGGCGATGAAATACCATCCGGACCGCAATCCCGATGGCGACTCTAAAGCCGAAGAACAATTTAAAGAGGCCAAAGAAGCCTACGAAATCCTCTCTGAACCCCAAAAACGAGCGGCGTATGACCAATTTGGACACGCCGGCGTTGACCCCAACCTGGCCAGCGGTGCCGGCGCGGGTTTTGGTGATATTGGCGATATTTTTGAAAGTTTCTTTGGCGCCGGAATGCGAGGCGGTGCCAGCGGCAATCGTACCTATCGTGGAGCCGATTTACGTTACGACCTGACCTTATCATTAGAAGATGCCGTCGCCGGTACCGAAGTTAAAATACGGATTCCAACCCAAGTCTCTTGTGAGCATTGTCATGGTAACGGGGCCAGTCCTGGCACCAGCCCACAGACCTGCTCGCGCTGTGGGGGTTATGGGCAAATTCGCATGTCTCAAGGCTTCTTTTCCGTGCAACAAACTTGTGGCACCTGTCGTGGCACCGGTAAAATCATCACTAACCCTTGTCCCAAATGTCACGGTGCAGGCCGAGTACAAGAGCATAAAACACTATCCGTTAAAGTCCCCGCAGGCGTGGATACCGGCGATAGAATTCGTTTATCAGGAGAAGGTGAAGCCGGTACCAACAATGCCCCCTCTGGCGATTTATATGTACAAATTAATGTTCGCAATCACCCGATCTTTACCAGAGAAGATAATCATTTATTCTGTGAAGTTCCTATTGATATTGTCACCGCCGCACTAGGCGGAGAACTAGAAGTCCCTACGCTTAATGGTCGCGTCACCTTAAAAATTCTACCGGAAACTCAAACCGGCAAAGTCTTCCGGATTCGTGGCAAAGGAGTCAAACCGGTTCGCGGCGGGCTACCAGGTGACTTACACTGCCGAGTCAATGTCGAGACCCCCGTCAAACTGACCACTCATCAAAAAGAATTATTGAAAGAATTACAAAAAAGTATGCTCGAAGGGTCACTACAACACAGCCCTCAAGCCAGCTCTTGGTTAGACAGTGTGAAAAAATTTTTTGAAGATATGAAATTTTAGAGTTGACAATTTTTCGAAAGTTGTCAACTTTATTCTATCGTATGTTTTTGGCAAATTTGCCTCCAACTCTGGTCAACTTTACGGAGAATGTTATGACCGTTAGACTTGCCATCGCCGGTGCGGCCGGCCGAATGGGTCGTCGACTCATTGAAGCCTGTACTCAGACCGATAATACCCTCCTCACCGTCGCCCTGGAACATCCGCAAAGTCCTTGGCTCGGTCAGGATGCCGGTGAATTAGCCGGCCTCAATAAACTCAATGTCACGGTCCGCAGTGATTTAACCACCGTCTTACCACACTTTGATGTCCTCATTGATTTTACCTCCCCAGCGGCCACTCTAACTCACTTGGCCTTATGTCACTCGGCACAAAAACGGATGGTGATAGGCACTACTGGCTTGACCGCAGAGCAACGTACACCACTGCACCAAGCGGCTCAAGACCTGGCTATAGTGTTTGCACCCAATATGAGCATTGGGGTAAATCTCTGTTTTAAATTATTAGAAACCGCCGCCAAAGTTTTAGGTGAGAATTTTGATATTGAAATTATTGAAGCACATCATCGTCATAAACTAGATGCCCCCTCAGGTACCGCGTTACGAATGGGCGAAATCATTGCCCAAACCTTGGGACGAGAATTAACTGATTGTGCCGTGTATGGTCGACAAGGTAAAACTGGTGAAAGAGAGCAAAAAACCATTGGTTTTGAAACCATTCGCGCCGGTGATATTGTCGGAGAGCATACCGTCATGTTTGCCGATATAGGAGAACGAATAGAAATTACTCACCGCGCCTCTAGTCGCATGACCTTTGCCAAAGGTGCAATGCGAGCCGCGCAGTGGGTAATGCAACATGAAACAGGACTATTTGATATGCAAGACGTATTGGGATTGCGTGACTAAACCTAGATTTGACAATTTTGATTTGACAACTTGTCGAAAGTTGTCAAATCTTTATCACCGCTTCCTGAAACAGGACTGTTTGATATGTAAGACGTATTGGGATTGCGTGACTGACCTAAAGTTTAGATTTGACAACTTTTCGAAAGTTGTCAAATCTTTTTCAAATCTTTTTCAAATCGAACTCACCGCTTCCTGTAATTGCCGAATCAACTCCTTAATAATGAGCGAGTTCATTTTCAGTGAAGCTTTATTTACTATCAACCGCGAAGAAATCTCCGCAATAGGTGCCCCGATCGGCGCTAATCCATTAGCACGCAGTGTCTTGCCGGTATCCACCACATCGACAATTCGATCCGCCAATCCCAGTAACGGGGCTAATTCCATGGAACCATAGAGCTTGATAATCTCCACTTGCTCACCTTGCTCGGCATAATAACGTTGAGTTAGTTTAGCATATTTGGTCGCAATTCGTAAACGTCCTCGTAGCGGCGGGGCATTCACTGGTCCTGCTACCATTAGCCGACAACGTGCAATTTTTAAATCCAATGGCTCATAGAAACCCTCTCCACCATGCTCCAACAGCACATCTTTACCCGCAATTCCCAAATCCGCCGCCCCGTACTCTACATAAGTGGGCACATCCGTGGCCCGCAGAATAACCAATTTCACCGCCGGTTGATTGGTGTCGAGAATTAATTTACGTGAACGTTCCGGGTCCTCCAAGGGATGAATATTAGCTTGCGCTAACAACGGTAACGTTTCCGTGAAAATTCGTCCTTTGGATAAAGCTATTTTTAACATCATCTTACCTCACCCGCCGAATTTTGGCCCCCAATTGAGTCAATTTCTCCTCAATCCGCTCATAACCACGGTCAATATGATAAATGCGATCCACTAAAGTTTCGCCTTTAGCCACCAAACCGGCTAAGACCAAACTCGCCGACGCACGTAAATCAGTAGCCATGACCGGAGCCGCTTCTAACTGCGTCACCCCCTTAATAATAGCGGTATTGCCTTCCAATCTAATATTAGCCCCTAAGCGTTGCAATTCCTGTACGTGCATAAAACGATTTTCAAACACCGTTTCGGTCACCATACCTACCCCTTCCGCCACCGTATTCAATGTGGTAAATTGAGCCTGCATATCCGTAGGAAAAGCTGGATAAGGCGCGGTATGCACATCCACCGCTTGAGGTCGCCGTCCTTGCATATCTAACTCGATCCAATCGTCACCACTGGTGATTTGAGCCCCTACTTCACGCAATTTGACCAGGACCGCATCTAACAAGGTCGCGTCAGTCCCTTTCAATTTTACTCGGCCGCCAGTGAGGACCGCAGCCACTAAATAGGTGCCGGTTTCAATTCGGTCTGGTAGGACCCGATAAGAAGAGCCAGTTAATTTTTCCACTCCCTCAATTGTTATTTTAGCGGTCCCCGCGCCTTCAATTTTCGCCCCCATACTGATTAAAAAATTGGCCAAGTCAACTACTTCTGGTTCCCGCGCCGCATTTTCAATCACTGTCGTCCCTTCCGCCAAAGTCGCGCTCATCATTAAGTTTTCAGTGCCAGTTACTGTCACTAAATCCATTAATAAGGTGGCACCATGTAATCGTTTGGCCGTAGCCGTGATATATCCCCCCCCTTCAACGTGAATTTCCGCGCCCATCGCGGCCAAACCTTGAAGATGTAAATTGACTGGTCTGGCGCCGATGGCACAACCACCAGGGAGTGAGACATGCGCTTGACCAAAGCGTGCTACTAAGGGACCTAGTACCAAAATCGAAGCCCGCATGGTTTTGACTAATTCATAAGGTGCTACAAAGGAATGAATGCGACTGCTGTCGGTCTGGATTTCCAATTTTTCATCCACCACTAAATCTACCCCCAGGCGGCCTAATAAGCTCATCATGGTGGTGATGTCTTGTAAGTGAGGGACATTGTGAATGTGACAAGGAGTTTCGGCTAATAAAGTGGCGGCCAAAATGGGTAACGCGGCGTTTTTTGAGCCGGAAATACGAATTTCACCATTTAGCTGATGGCCACCGGTAATTAATAATTTGTCCATGAGTGTTTATCTTAATTGACCACCCCCCCTTAGTAAGGAGGGGAGAAAGAGCAGTAGTGCCTAATTGACCCCTTAGTAAGGAGGGAAGTGAGCTCCACTTCTCTTCCTCCCCTCCTTACCAAGGAGTGGAGTAGGCACTACCTCTCTTTCTCCCCTCCTTAGTAAGGAGTGGAGTAGGCACTACCTCTCTTTCTCCCCTCCTTACTAAGGAGGGGTAGGGGGTGGTTGAGTTACTGATTATAGATTCGCCATTTGGCAGGGCCAATCTGGTGGATGGAATTGCCTTGAGTGTTTACGGCAACGGTGACTGGCATGTCGGTCACTTCAAATTCGTGAATCGCTTCCATGCCTAAATCCGCGAAAGCAACCACGCGGGCGGCCCGAATCGCTTTGGATACCAGATACGCGGCACCTCCTACGGCCATTAAATAAACTGCACGATGGGTTTTAATCGCTTCAATCGCTTTGGGACCACGTTCAGCTTTTCCAATCATGCCCATGAGACCCATTTGTTCTAGCATCATCGGGGTAAATTTATCCATTCGCGTCGCGGTGGTTGGGCCTGCGGGTCCAACTACTTCATCACGGACCGGGTCCACTGGGCCGACATAGTAAATAAAGCGATTATTAAAATCTAGTCCCGCCGGCAAGGATTGACCTTGTGCTAATAAATCCGCCAGACGTTGGTGCGCGGCATCACGGCCCGTGAGTAATTTACCACTGAGCAATAACGTTTCACCAAGTTGCCATTGTGCAAGGTCTTCACGGGTGACGCTATCCAAATTCACGCGCCGAGTTTGCGCCCCAACTTCCCAGGTAATTGGTGGCCAATCGGCTAAACTGGGAGGAGTCAACTCAACAGGCCCATTACCCGTTAACACAAAATGAGCATGACGAGTCGCCGCACAGTTAGGAATCATGGCCACCGGTAGAGAAGCGGCATGAGTGGGATAGTCTAAAATTTTCACATCTAACACGGTGGTTAAGCCACCCAAGCCTTGTGCGCCAATCCCTAACGCATTGACTTTTTCATATAATTCTAATCGTAATTCTTCGATTCGATGGCGGGGACCACGTTGCTTGAGTAAATGAATGTCAATCGGTTGCATTAACGCTTCTTTCGCCAATAACATGGCTTTCTCGGCGGTGCCACCAATGCCCAAACCTAAGATCCCTGGCGGACACCAACCGGCGCCCATGAGTGGGACTGTCTGGAGGACCCAATCGACAATGCTATCGGTAGGATTGAGCATCACAAATTTGGATTTGTTTTCGGAGCCTCCCCCCTTAGCGGCTACTTGTACCTCCACTTTATCGCCAGGCACTAATTCAGTATGAATCACCGCTGGGGTATTATCTTTGGTATTTTTTCGTTTCCCCGCCGGGTCCGAAACTATCGAAGCCCGTAAGACATTATCTGGGTGCCGATAAGCCCGTCGTACTCCTTCATTGACCAGGTCGGCCACGCTCATGGTGGTATCCCAATGCACATTCATGCCCACTTTGAGAAAGACGACCGCGATACCCGTATCTTGACAAATGGGCCGATGTCCTTCGGCACATAATCGAGAATTGACTAAAATTTGCGCCATGGCATCCTTGGCCGCCGGCGACTCTTCCCGTTGATAGGCCGCGGTTAGGGCCTTAATATAATCTAACGGATGATAATAAGAAATAAATTGAAACGCATCAGCAATGCTTTGAATAAAATCTTCTTGACGAATTGTGGTCATAATAAAATAAGGAGAGATTTGACAATTTTTCGAAAGTTGTCAAATCTGATGGTCGAAAGTTGTCAAATCTGGTAAGGTTTAAGATTTGACAACTTTTCGAAAGTTGTCAAATCTGAATGGTCGAAAGTTGTCAAATCGAAAGTTGTCAAATCTGGTAAGGTTTAAGATTTGACAACTTTTCGAAAGTTGTCAAATCTGAATGGTCGAAAGTTGTCAAATCTGATAAGGGATAATATCATATTGTTCTCGAATATAAGAATTTTCTACTTGAAATTTAAACGTTTTTTCCAAGATTTCTTGCAATTCCGCCACACTACTAGATTCCTCAGTTAAACAAAAACTTACCACCTCTGGGGCTGCTAAAATGAGAAATTGCTTGGTATCAAATAACCGAGACTCGCGGGCCAACTCCCGTAAAATTTCATAACAGATCGTTTCCGCCGTTTTAATCGAACCTCGTCCATGACAAGTGGGACAGGTCTCACATAAGACATGCTCTAAACTTTCACGAGTACGTTTACGGGTCATCTGTACCAACCCCAAGGACGAGACTTCACTAAGATGACTTCGCGTGTGATCGCGTTCCAAACATTTTTCCAGAGTCCGTAAAATCTGACGCTTATGTTCCGGGTCAGTCATGTCAATGAAATCTAAAATAATAATTCCGCCTAAATTTCGCAATCGCAATTGTCGAGCAATGGTCTGGGCTGCTTCCAAATTGGTTTTGAAAATAGTCTCTTCCAAATTGCGACTACCTACATACGCGCCCGTATTGACATCAATCGTGGTCATGGCTTCGGTCTGGTCAATGACCAAATATCCACCAGATTTTAATTGTACCTTGCGTTCCAACGCTTTCGTGATTTCATCGTCAATGGCATAGAGGTCAAAAATTGGACTATCGCCGTCATATAATTCTATATTGCTCACCAAATCAGGCGTAAATTTTTTAGCAAATTCAATGAGTTCAGCAAAGGTTTCCTTGGAGTCAATTCGAACTTTTTCGACCGAGGTACCGATTAAATCTCGAACGGCGCGAAGGGCGACGGAAAAATCATTATAAATCAATGAACACTGCGGTGCAGTGACTTCTCGCTGGAGAATATCTTGCCATAATCGACATAAAAATTCCATATCGGCCCGCAACCGACTTTCAATCACACCTTCCGCGGCGGTACGAATGATGAAACCATAATGATTACGTTCTTTGGTAATGCCTGTCGTAGGGGTTGCCGCCGTAGGGGTAACTAATCCTAAATAATCTAAGGCAATCTCTTTTAATCGTTTACGCTCCTCTTCTTTGTCAATGCGGGTGGATACTCCTATCATATCTTGAGTATATGGAATCAACACGGCATAGCGCGAAGGAATCGAAATCTGGGTAGTGAGACGAGCACCTTTAGACCCCAAGGGGTCTTTAATCACTTGTACTAATAAAGTTTGACCTTCATGCAACAGTTCATAAATCGATTCCGATTCATAAGTCGTCTGACCATTTTCGATTTGAGAATTAACGACATCAGAAGCGTGTAAAAACGCGGCCCGCTCTAGTCCAATATCGACAAATGCCGCTTGCATTCCCGGCAACACCCGACAGACTCGGCCTTTATAAATATTACTGACTAACCCACGATTACTGGTACGTTCAACAATAACTTCTTGTAGGATTCCATTTTCTACCATAGCTACCCGGGTTTCTCGTGGGGTGACATTAATCAAAACTTCTTCGCTCATAAATGATTGCTTTTCGGTAAATTTTAGACCCTCTTAATTTGATTCCAAATCCGCGTTGCAAATTATTTCAAACTCACCTTAACAAGGTAAACTCCCCTCCTTAACAAGGAGGGGTTGGGGGTGGTTGAGTTAACCGTGCCTAAGGTAAGTTCAAACTCACTTCAAATTCAATTCAATCGGGTCTCGACTGTAAACTATTTCACCATTATTGGCCCGGTAGCCAACATAAACGGTAGTGGTGCCAGGGAGAAGGGTATTTAAGGCACCTTCGTAAAGGGAAATGGTGGTGTTTTTTAAAGTGAATTTTTGTTTAGCCGTGGTTAAGGTTGACCATTGTTGGTCCCAATTGACCCAGTTGTCACCGTCGCGCATGAATGAATAACTGGGCCCACCTAGCGAGTCTTGATAGTCGGCAAAAATGAGCAATTCGACCGCTTTACCGGCGGATTTTTTGGGTACGGTGAGTTGCATGGTGATGGTGGCGGTGTCGGCGGTGGTTAACGTCAATGGATTATTACTTAAGCCACTGGCGGAGGTAATCACACCGCTAAAATCGCTGGTAGTGCAAGAGTCATTGCCCTCGCGGTCAAAGCCAATACTGTTGACGGCAGCGGTGACGTTAACCGTTAGGGTGGGACTATCGAGGTAACCGCTGGCGTTGGCGACTCGTAGCCAATAGGTGGTGGTACGATTCAACGGTGGGGTTGGAAACGATTCCGCGTTGAGTTGTGGTTGTTGCGTGTCACCACTTTCACCTTGATACCATTGATAATTTAACGGTGGGCTACCTGTAGTGGTCACGGTGAGCACGGCGGTTTCACAGAGGTTAATCGTTGGCGCGGTAGTCGGTGGAGTCATCACCAAGTCTATGGGAGGAGATTTATTGAACATGAGTACCGTATTGTCGTCGGTCGCGGTAAGATTTTTCGTCACTTGGAGATAGTAAGTGGTGCCGGCGATGGTTTGGAGGGTTAAATAAGGGTCTTGGTCAGCCACGTTAAGAGGACGTGATACACAGCTCATTTCGGTTAATGAGGAGGGATTACCGCTCCAAATGGATAAGGTCTGGTCATATTCAGTGCCGAGGGTATCAAAGCGGACTGTCTCCGTCTGCGTGGCGAGATAGCGATACCAGACACTGGGGCCAATCGCACAACGGCTCTCGTTGGTGTTGGTGGTCGGCATGGTGGAGGCGGTCAGTTGGGCGTAATGATAAAATAATTCGGTGGTGGGAATATCGATGGCTTGCGCTAAATTATCATTGGTTGGGGTGGCCACTGGGGTGGCTTGAAATTTCAATTGGCCAGTTTCTCCGTGGTAGCCACTGATGCCGATATAATAAGCAGTGGCGGCGACCAGTGAGGCTTTGAGCAAAGATTGGGTGGTCAGGAGCAAAGGACTGTCATCGTCACAGGTCATGGCGGTTAACGGCAGAGTGTTGCCTTGCCAGAGGGTTAAGACGGTATCATAATCTGTGCCACGGGTATCAAAAATGACGGTTTGAGCTCGCTTCGGCGTGTACTTATACCAGACACTGGCTCCGATGTTATCGGCACATAAAGCGGTCTCCCCTTCTTCTAGGGTAGCTTCATGGGTACTTGGTTGATGGGTATAAGGTAAGGCCGTGATTTCAAGAGCCGTCGTTAGATAGTCATGGTCAGGGGCCGTCGCATTGCTTACTGATGGATTCAGTAGTAATAGCGCAGTTATTACCCAGGTGCGGATTGACCGGGGTAAATGCCAAATAAAATGGGGCTCCGGTTTCATAGTGTTTATCTCCTTAGGTTAAATGATTATGTGATTGGGTGGTCCACATCCACAGGTCAGGGAGAAACCTCGCAGGTCTCGAAGACCTGCGAGGTTTGGCCGCAGTTTTCCCACTTTCCGTATTATTAATCTCCCTCTTCATGGCCACGGTCACGCACAATCCGAATCCCTTCCCAGGCGGGGAGTTGGCCGGCTTGGCGGGCGGTGGTGATGACCAGCCACCAGTGAAGTTGCAAAATCATTTGTTTTCTTTGACGACGTTCTTCAATTCTCTTACTTATTCGACCTGGATACAGTAATTTATCCCACCAACTAAGCTGCAAATTTTGATCGTAGCCACGATATATATATTTTGTAATCTGCTCAAAAAATTTTCGTTGTGTTAACTTGGGGTCGGTAATTTCGTCAAGTATTTTTGACAAATCATTTATCAATACTTTCAATGGTTTGCCAGAAATTTTCTTGATTGTTTCTAAAATATTTTGCATATTCTCTCGACCAAGCAAATTTGTGTCACGCTCAAGGATATATTTAGCGATTTTGAGATCAAGGGAAAGAATCTCTTGGAACTGAGGCTGTTTGTTGGCTCTGTGGTATAGCCAAATGGCGACAATACCAATTGAGATACTACCTAATAAACCATAGAGTAAACTTTTTAAAAGAATAGTCCAACCTAACAAAAGAATACAAATAATCAACGCGTACACCCACACCCACTTAAAGTTAAAATCAGTGGTATGTCTCTCCAACCAATTAAGATTCTTCAGCCCAAAAACATAATCAAAAATCATTGTTCTTTTCAAATCTTCAGAAAAATTGGTCTCAACATTAATATGTTTTTGATAATCACCAATAAAAATAGGCATCTCAGAGAACTTCGCTGATTTCTGCTCGATGTTTTTTTTGTCTTCTTCGGAAAACCAATTTAGATCATAAACACTGTTTTCGTAATACCAAGTAGCTAATTGGAGTTGATTAGGCACGTTGCTTTGAGCTTCTTCAAATTTTGGCAACCGATACTTCACCTTCTCCCTCTCCCTCAACCATTTGCAAAATGCTGCTGCATCCTCCGACCGCACTCCCACCACTGGTTGCGTGGCTGACCCTTTGACAAAACGATAGTCCGACCAATGGTCCGGCTGATAAAACTTCTCTTGTGCCCGCATTTCATCCAAAAACAACTGATATTCCGCACAACTGATAAAGTCTATATCAATTTCTGTCGTCTCATCATCCAGGCGCCGTAAATTTCTCAAACGTTGTTGCAATTTCACTGCCGCGGCTAACTTAAATAACTCTGGATTAGCCGATTCCAAATTGGTAATTAATAGCTCCTCCACTTGTTGGCGCACGGGGGCATTTAGTTTCAACGCCTCCTCCAAACAATCGGCGGCCAAGGTCAAGGTTGCTATATTTTGAGTATGTAAACACGCGCTGACAATGGGAGTCGCATCGGTTTGAGCGGCGTATAAACGCAAGGTTTCATGCCACCAACTGTCGGCGACTTTACGAGACCACCAATCGTTAGGTAGAGTTTGTTCCTTAAAATGTGCCGCCGCTAAATATTCTTGAAAAGTCAAATGCGCAAAACTCCACACTCCCATTTCCCGCTCCGAAAATAAACCGCTACTGGCTTGAATATCTTGGAAAAAGCTCTCAATATCAGCCGCCGCCAACCCCACCGTTTGCAACGGCGCCCGAATCACCTCCATCGCCGTCGTCACCGCAATCTCACGCACCGAATGTTCCATCATCCAAGCCGCTAACGGTTGCAAGGCCACTCGTTTCTGGGCCGCCGTTAACTTATCTTGAATCCCTTTCCCTTCGCGCCAATGTCCTAACAACACATCACAAATCTCCGCGTACAACTCCACTCGTTTCCCCGGCAATTGCCCACGATAACGGTGGACCATCGCAATCATGGTCAGCAATAACGGATTGACCGTCAGTATCATCAAAGCGGGACGAGTCTGCAAACGTTGCCGTAAATCCTCCGCCTCTCGCTTGGCCTGTAACCGCACTCCCGCATCATCTTTGCCCCCGAAACTCATAATTTCAGTCGCTAAATACCACTTATCAATAAAATCACGCACTTGTGGCGGCGTGAACGCTTGTACCTCCAACACCATCGTGGCCCGTGCCAAAGGCGCGGCCTGATAGCCGGCGGGACGGGAGGTGACGATAATAGGACAACGTGGATAATTGACCACTTGCTCATCAATCCAGGCCGAAATATACTTACGCTCTTCCGCATTAGCCACCTCATCCAAACCATCCAACAACACTAAACATTGCCCCGCTTGTAATTGTCGATGAAACCATTTTTCTGGCGGCACTAAATCTGGATAGCGTTTCGGATTAGCAAAATGCTGTTGCACCACCTCAGCCAGTAACGGACTGTCGGCTAAAATAGTTTTGACATGTTGCCGCAACAACAGCAAAATCGGCACCCATTTCGGCAATCCTCGCGGTCGTTGCCCAGTAGCAAACATCAAGGCAATATGCTGTAATAAGGTGGTTTTACCACAACCGGGGCTACCGATAATGGCCAATAACAATGAACCTTCAACCATTGTTGGGCCATAACGCAAAAATTCCCAAATGGGTTGACTCCCTTGTAATTCCTTGACGGCCAATAAATCCCGTTGCGATTGATTAGGCGCGGTGGAGGGCGCAATGCGTAAATCGACAAAGACTTGTTCTAATTCAATGGTATAAGTGCCACGAGTGCGCAATCCTTTGATATTGAAAACACGATGGTCGTAAATAATGTGACGTAGATAGGCCCGCAAAAAGCAAAAAGAAGGAAACCAGCGACATATCAAAGAGTTATTGACGATAGCTTGTTGTTCCTCAACTTTACGTTTCTGCCGGAAATAATCACTAAGCGGCCAGCCGAATAGGCCGACGATTAGGGCGATGGATTGAATATAAGGGTTTGCTACAACTGATTGCAAAAAAGTAGTTAGCCAATCGGGCATAAATTTTTTCCTCTTCTGTTCTAACTAAAGAAGATTTGACAACTCTTGAAGAGTTGTCAAATCTACATTCAATGGTATCATCAAGATAAAGTGTTAAATCACGCACAAACCATAAATCTGATGCGTATTTTCGCACCTCGGTTTTGTCAGGCAAAATCAAAATTAATGGGCACACCAGATGATTGCGTAACCACTCTCGCCGTTCATTCAAACGAGACAGAAACACCTTCAGTGGTTCATTTTTATAAGATGAATAGTGATGTAAATCAATCCAAATCAGTTTAGTAGAATGTTCCGAAGACCATGCTTCAAGTTGTTGGAGAACCGGTTCAAGTGGATTTTCATAATGGTCAGGGGCCAGCACCGACAATTTAAAGTGCTTGAGCAACTGGTCGCGCAGTAAATCCACGGCCTGCTGACTTTGCGCAAAGGCCAAAATTAAACTAAACCCTTTTTGCCATTGCAATTGCTTGCTCAAGGTTTGCCAATTTCCTTCAAAACGTTCGGTTAATTGAATGTTATTAGTAAAGAATTTGGCAACGAATGGTATCATTTGAGATTCTCTTTCAATAACGAATGAATGTCATACCACGCTTCTCCATTATGATAGAAAAATACCCAATCTTTATCCATAAACTTCATCAAAGTGAGTTTATCAGACTCCCTAGACACTTCAGGCGTTTTACTGTCAGCAATTTTTCGCAACCATAACTTATCCTCCGTGGGAAGCAAAAAACTCATTTCGCGCAACAAATCATTCTTAGCGTGCTCTAGTAGTACATCCGTAATAGGCACTTGAATTAACAGGTTTTTATCCGCCGGGATTCTCAGTAAAATAATCCGTATCAAACGAAAAAATACTCGAAAACTGCCCGCGGTCGCCAAAATCATTCGTTTCATCTGTGCTTCAGTAAATACCTGTGGCCAGTCAAAACGACGCTTGATCACCTCTTTCATTATTCCGATACCCTGGTCATCATGACTACCATCCTTGTTGAAAATATGTATATTTGGCAAAAAAGTACAAATACTAAGTTCAGAATCAGACACTGAGGTAACGTATGGTGGCACGGTATAGACCACATGCCATCCTGGTAATCTCAATTTATCGCCAATATATCGTCTGAATAAATAATCGACACTTTCATGAATTTGATTGGCATTTTCACCGATACCTCTGATTTTTTCAAAAGAATCCAGCAATAAAACAGTTTGCTCATGCTTACGACTTACTAGAAAGGTACGGATGTTATTAAAAAAATCGTTCATCTCTTTGACAAACGGCTCTATTCTGGTGCTCAGTGCGTGTTGCAAGCGTTTTTTAAAAGCAGATTCTTTGACAAAGCTCACTAAAACGCTTTCCCCTACGCCTAAACCATCAACTTGAATTTCTTTCTGCAAAAACTGATAGAAACGTTCCAAATAAGATTCTTTAGTAAAATCTTTACCATACTTAGTTTTCATTGCTTCATTCAAAGCCAGTGCGACCGAAATCAAAAAATCGGTGACTGCCACCGGCTCATACTCATTGAAAAAGGGCTCAATATCACAAAGAAGGACCGCATATCCCCTCTGCTCTAGTAAAACTCGTAATCTTCGTAATTCGGTACTTTTGCCATTGCCACGAAATCCAGACAGCAAAGCCACACTTTGTACATCATCATCTCGCGTGATGTGATTGTACAGTCGCTGAATGGGGTCGTTGTTTTCCTGAAAATACGAAACATAGAACGAATCATTGGGTTCCAGCGGTTTATCTTTGATATTTCTCAGAAAATCTTTCAAATTAGCTTCAGAAATAGTAGGCATAGTAGAAAACTCTAGTGATAATTATCTGAAAACGAGACCAAACAGGGTATCGATAGTCTTGAAATATGAGTGAGCAAACGAGGTTAAGTCAGTTCTCTCCTCATATTTTATAAATTACCAACTCACCTTACGCAAACCACCCCTAGCCCCTCCTTGCTAAGGCGGGGAATATACCCTGCGATTTAGGTGGTGCTTACTCCCCTCCTTACCAAGGAGGGGTTGGGGGTGGTCAGGCGTAAGGTGAATTACCAAGGCATAAAACCATTTACCAATGACATGGGTCGTGACACCTTCGTGATACTGCGATTCATTAAATTCAAATCTCGGCGCATTTGGTCAGTGGCGGTGTTGAGATAACGCATAGTCTCATCCATACTCGACATGGATTCATTCATCGTCTTAATGGAACCATCCATCCTGCCAATAGATTGACTCATCACGCTCACTGAAGCATTCATAAACATCATTGACTCATTCATCTGTAACATTGACCGATCCATCCGAGTTATCGCCGGATCCATGTTTTTCATGGCCGCGTGCATTCCTCCAATATGCTCCAACATCGCCGGCAAAGTCGCCATTTTACCAGAGATGTCTGTCACCTTCTCGGTCATCGTTTCCACTTGGTCAGTCATTACTGTAATTTGCTTGGTTAATTGACTAATGCTATTGGTCATCGACTCCATGTGATGTCCCATCTGCGCGTCCATACTACGTGCAATCAAAGCCATATCAGCAGTAAGACTGTAGATGAGAAAGAAACCATAACCAGCCAAAACCACAAACGCAAATAAGGCCGGATAAACGATGGCTTCCCAACGCCAAGCACTTTGTTGAAAAGTTTCGACAAATTTTTCCATTTGTCCTGTACTAATGGCCGCCCCACATTCCATCATCACAATGGGCGGTGGTCTCGAGGGCGTTGCCTCCGTCGATGGTTCAGGAAAATTCTCGTTCATACTCAAAACTCCTTTGGAATATTATTTTAAGTTTTAAGAAATCGCGCAGTTTCTTTTAATAATCTCCCTCTTTAAAGTTTCGGAAAAAACTGCGTAATTTCCCAAAACCACTTCTAACAGGCCCATTTTTTCAAAAAAACAGGACCTCTCTTTAAATTATAAACTATATTTTTCCATTAAATATCGTTTTTCGGTTAAAATTTTCAGTTAAAATAATAATCTTTAAGATTTGACAACTTTCGAAAAGTTGTCAAATCTGAGTTATCCAATCTGACTATATAACCCATTGATTTATAATAAGGAGCATACCACTGTAGAAACAGAGTTACTTAAGATAATCGATTTTATCAACGGTAATATCGTATGGGTCCCCCATGTTAATTAGGTCCCGGTGTTTATTTGATGCTGGGCCTACGCTTGATGCCACCGCGCAAGTTATTCTATGGTTTCGCTCTCCTTTGGCGAGGCCGTAGTAGCACTGAAAAAGTGGACATACACCATTTAATGCGTTAATGACAGCATTAGTATTTACTATTAGTATGGGTAATATTGCCGGCGTGGCTACGGCGATTCACTTAGGAGGGCCAGGCGCATTATTTTGGATGTGGTGTACGTAAAGAAAAACTCACGGCATTTCACCCACATTTCAGGACTACTATTTTTTAGTTCACTGGTTTAGAAATAAAAATTTTCACTATCTAAAGGACCGTTTTATGCCCATCGATCCAAATTCCTTATCAATTTTTTCTCTGGCTCAATGGCTCAATGACCCCAGTTTATGGCACCAACAAGCCTATATTAACGGCGACTGGCGAGACGCTAACAATAAAACCGTCATCACCGTCACCAATCCAGCAGATAATAGTATTTTAGGAAACGTGCCAAATTTAGGCGCCGAGGAAACTCGTGAAGCGATTGCCGCCGCCGCCGTTGCCTGGGCTCCCTGGCGTAATAAAATGGCTAAAGAGCGAGCGATGATTATGCGTCAGTGGTTTAATTTAATTATAGCCAATCAACTAGACTTAGCTAAATTGATGACCGCCGAGCAAGGCAAACCATTGGCTGAAGCCAAAGCCGAAGTCGCTTATGGAGCCTCCTTTATTGAATGGTTTGCCGAAGAAGCCAAACGAGTCTATGGCGATATAATACCTCCCCCCCAGCCAGGTCGCCGAATTTTAGTATTTAAACAACCCATCGGTGTGGTAGCCGCGATTACGCCCTGGAATTTTCCACTAGCCATGATTACCCGCAAATGTGCGCCTGCCTTAGCCGTCGGTTGTCCAGTAGTGATTAAACCCGCCGAGAGCACTCCTTTCACCGCCTTGGCTTTGGCTGAATTAGCCCACCGCGCCGGTTTTCCCAAAGGTGTGATTAATGTGGTCACCGGCCTACCGAAAGACATTGGGGCCGAATTGACCGCTAATCCGTTAGTACGTAAATTATCTTTCACCGGCTCCACTGCGGTAGGAATATTACTTATGCAACAATGTGCGCCAACGGTCAAAAAAATCTCTTTAGAATTAGGCGGTAACGCACCTTTTCTGATATTTGACGACGCTGATATCGAAGCGGCTTTAGCCGGCGTAATGGCTTCCAAATACCGAAATACGGGTCAAACTTGTGTTTGTGCTAACCGGTTGTTGATTCAAGCCGGCATTTATGATAAATTTGCCAACCAATTAGTGCAAACCGTGACCCAATTGAAAGTGGGAAATGGTTTGACCGCAGGCATTCAACAAGGTCCTTTGATCAATCAAGCTGCGGTGCAAAAAGTAGAAATGCACATTCACGATGCCGTTACTCAGGGCGCGAAAATTCGCTGTGGTGGTAAACGTCATCTCTTGGGCGGAACTTTTTTTGAACCCACGGTGTTAACTGAGGTCACCCCGACTATGCGAATTGCCAAGGAAGAAACCTTTGGTCCAGTGGCACCACTATTTCGTTTTAATACCGAAGAGGAAGCAATAGCCTTGGCGAACGACACGCCAGCAGGATTAGCCGCTTATTGTTATACCCGTGATTTAGGACGTGCCTGGCGCTTGGCGGAAGCCTTAGAATATGGGATGATAGGCATCAATGAAGGTCTCATTTCCACCGAAGTGGCGCCCTTTGGTGGAATGAAAGAATCAGGACTGGGGCGTGAAGGCTCCAAGTACGGTATTGACGACTACCTCGAAATTAAATATGTTTGCCTGGGCGGACTCTGAAAATTTTAGGAGTTGACTTCGGAGCAGTTAAGTACTGAAGCATAAATTCTGCGATATTTTCCCTCACCCCCGGCCCCTCTCCCAGAGGGCGAGGGGCGAAAGAAAATACCAGAAAATTTCTGCTTCAG
>DZAL01000120.1 GCA_022729575.1 Thiomargarita sp. | reverse complement strand
GGCCGTCGCGACCCAGCTAGGAATTGAGGTGTATGGTGATTCGAGCGAGGTTAAAAATTTATAGAAATTTCTACGGAGTGTGTTTTCTCAACTGCACCCCACTCCAAAAAACCCATTGACCCAATGTCGTCTCTACGGGAATGGCTCTGGTCCGTAAGACGATGGTACCCGCACTGGTCAATTGAAAAGAAAAGTCGAAATTGATTTTTTGGCGGTCTTCGATGATTTGCCAGGGCCGTAAGATTTTGTTAAAAATTGGCAATTCTTGACCCGTGGCATCGATGAAATACGCACTAAACTGAACCTCACCGGTGGTCGTTGTCACAGTGGCTTCCACTTGGTCGTAACTCTCTGGCAAAATACCAAATTGACCGGCTAATTGGTAATTCCCTGCCATGACTGGAAAACTCATCTCACCAGGGCATTCTACTATCCACACGGCTGGTTTCTCTACCTCCTTGGCGACAATTTTTTTGGTACCAGCCTCTGGTTTGGAGGAGACTAGCACCAGCCGATTGGGTGTGCTGACCGCTGTAGGAATTGAATCCATGGCTAGTCGGATTAAATTTTCCTGCAAGGTTTGATGAATAGTCTCTGCCATCGGATAAGGTGTCATCAGACTCTCTGTAATCTTGACGCTCACTGTGGATTGCCATAGTCGTTGCCAGCGCGGTGGTGCTATCACTCGAATGGCCGCGACTTGCGTTAATGACTTCCCTAAATACCAATTTAACCAGTCTATTTGGTCCAACAATAATGGATTTAACCAAAATTCACTACTGGCTAAACTCGGTAATAAACGAAAGGTAATAAATCGACCGGTGGTGGTTTCTACTTCCAAAAATAAAGGAGGCAGTTGAAATAACCATTTACTTAATCGGCCGCGCCAGGAAGGTTGAATCTCTAGGCTTAATAACAAGGACTTAGACGATAAATCAGTTAGGTCCACTCGCTCTCCCAACTGGACTGTTGTAGTCAGTGACACCGCGGACATTTTCTTGCTTCCATCCGCTTCCCTGGGGCCGAGGGTGAGAGCACTATCCTCACGAGGATGACGTTTTAGCAATAACCAGCCTTTTTCCATAAATAACGCTTGATAATCTCGCAAAATAACCTTAAGCGTTTGTGAATCTTCCGAAGTTGGAAAGCGGTGATCCAAGCTATCTATATCAAATAAAACAAATTCCGGGGCCTGGCGCGGATTGTTGTAAAATTCGGCGTTTTTATTTAGCAACGACTGAGTATACGCCGAATAACCTTGAAATAATGGACGCGGTTGGTAATTCAAACCATTTAGAAAAACTATCCCTTGTTGTGGCGAAAACATATCCACTGGTGCTTGAGTAACCTCCTCTCGAATTTTGGGTAAATCATACTGTTTTTTTAATTGGTCAGTCAACGCATTATAATAGAGTTTATATTTGGGCAAGTCCCATAGTAATGCCACGTTATTCCCCAGTTTGTTAAACCAAATATTTAAAATCTGAGTAGGTTGATAGCTGTGAGGACCTGCCACATAAAATATTCCAATACCGTTGATTAAAATGTTAGTCCAGATTAAACTGCGGTACCAAATTGGCCGCGCTAATTTGAAGTCACGGAGACCTGCTAACCACCAAGGGACGATGATGGCGAAACTGAAAAACATGATGCCATGAATGAGCGTTTCGTATCTGACAAAACTGGCTTTCCAGTTTAAAAATAGGCTGATCATGACCAGTCCACTGCTAAGAAATTTGGCTAAAGTACGTGGTGGTTGCCAATAATTCAAGAGTACTAAAACTGTGATCACACCAAAGGCGGAGAGGGCTAACCAGACGGAATTAAAATCCACAGTGTGTGACATGGCTTCGCTATAGCCACGGGCTAGTTGCCAAGAGTGAATGACAAAGCTGGGAAGGTTTGCCAATGACGGTTGACACAGTAACCAAAGGCCCATGAAGGTCCCAGCAAAGGCTAAGGTCGTGAAGGTAGCTAATAATAGTGAGTAACGTTGCCAAATAATGATCAGGAGGAGGAAGACGACGACCCCGGCGAAGATGAAAAAAATAAATTTGGTCAGTGCTAATACTGCAAAAGTGATTAACGCGAGACTGACGGCGGTCCAGTAACGAGGTGCGGATTCCAACCATGACGGGGGCTGTAGGAGAAGTAAAGTCATTCCAACCATGGCCAAAAAATAGAAAGTGTCGCTAAAGCGTGAGACTTCAGAAATCACTACGAGCAGAATAAAAAAATACAGTGTGCGCTCCAACCAGTGTTGAAATTGAGACCAAAATGCTAAGAATATCATTGCTAATAAAGCACTGGTGACTATCCACCAGACCGTCGCCGGGTAAAATAATACGGCTTCATAACTGGGATTTTTCAGCGACAGATAACCGAGTGGTCCGTATGTGAAAATATAGTCAATACCAGCTTGCCATTGGTGTTTGAAAGCGTGGGCCAGCACTTGTTGCCAGGAAGTATCTAAGTTAACTATTTTGGGGCTTGGAAAGTTGAGAAAGGAGAGAATAGTGAGTACAAAAATGACAATAATTATGCCACCTGGTAGGATTTTTTTGATAATTTTAAAATTCATGGTTGTATTTTTTAGCTTTGGTAAATAGTTCATCTAATAATTGATACTCTTGATTTAGGTGATAATATCATGGTTTAGGTAATTTCTCAAAAGTTCTAACTTTTAAGTTTAGAAAATTTGTGATTACTAACTTATTGATTAATAAAGATTCATCGCTTTCAGTGCGTAGGGTGAGTGATTAGATCAATCGCATAATGTTTGTGAATTACTATAAAAGTTTGTACAATAGTTACTCCAATTGAGACGATTATTTACAGTTTTTGACTATGCTCTAACGCACCCTACTAAAATGGGCGCCAGTAATTTTCTAAAAGTTACGGCGGCCTATGGGCATTATAAATCACCAATACTTACTTAAAAAATTAATCCCTTGACCTCCCTCGATAACATTTACATCATTTTAGTTGAAACGAGTCACCCTGGCAACCTGGGTGCAACTGCGCGTGCCATGAAAAATATGGGCGTTTCCCACTTACGGCTAGTACAGCCTCCCGCCCAATTCCTGTGTAAAGAAGCCACGGCCCGCGCGGCAGGGGCCGATGATTTGCTCTTAAAGGCACAATTATTCGATTCTTTTGCTGAAAGTGTCCAAGATTGTCATTTAATCATAGGTACGACGGCCCGGTCCCGAACTTTAGCCTGGCCCACCTTAACTCCACGCGCCGGCGCGGATAAAGCGTTAACTATGCCAGGTAAAGTGGCAATAGTGTTTGGCCGCGAAGATGCCGGGCTAACTAATCAAGAGTTAGAACATTGTCACTGGATAGTGAAAATTCCTACCAATCCGACCTTTAGTTCTTTAAATCTGGCCGCCGCCGTGCAGATTTTAGTCTATGAATTGCGCATGAAAGGTGAAGAGATAGATTCTCAACCAGCAACTTTACCGTTACCCCTGAATCGTCCTTCTGATGCACCTGCTCCAGCGGCTACTTTGGAATATTTTTATCAACACTTGGAACAAACTTTAATTGAGATTGAATTTTTAGACCCGCTTAAACCTAAACTGTTAATGCGACGGTTAAGACGGTTATTTAATCGAGTTACCTTGTTAGAATCCGAAGTGGATATTTTACGCGGTATCTTAACTGCGATTAAAATTCAACGTAATAAATCGGACCAGAGCTGACAACTTTTCGAAAACCAGGTTTAAAACCAGATTTGACAATTTTCGAAAAGTTGTCAAATCTAAGTCACTATCAATTTTATGTCAAGATATTTTTTATGCAAAAATCTCTTTTTTGTCATTATTGTGTTCTGATACTGTTTTTATTCAATAGCTATCTGGTACAAGCAGAAGAAGCGTTATCATCACAACGCGAATTATTTAAACAAGCACACCAGGCCTGGTTAACCCAACAACTAGACACTTTTCAACAATTATCAAGTAAATTATCCAACTATCCAATTGCTCATTATCTACGCTATTTATATCTAAAATCGCGGTTTGACCAAGAATCAGCGGTCACTATTCAGACCTTTTTACAACAATATCAAGATAGTCCGATTACTCAGCAATTAAGAACGGAATGGCTCTCATTTTTAGGGAAAAAAGGTCGTTGGAAAATTTTTTTGGCCAATTATCAACCACAATCCAATATTGTGTTACAATGTTATTATCTTCAGGCCAAAATTAAGTCCAAGCAATTGTTAACGCAAAAGAATTTAGCGCAAGCCTTGCAAATATGGTTAGTGGGATATTCCCAACCAATGGTTTGTGACCCGGTATTTACTTACCTCTATGAACAAAAATGGCTGACCGAGGAATTACATTGGCAACGGATTCGGTTGGCCATGCAGCGAGATAATTCATCATTGGCTAAACATCTCGCCAAACATTTGCCAAAGCCAGACCAAGACTTAGTCAAGCTCTGGCAAAAAATGAAGAAACAGCCGGCTAAAACTTTAGAAACTTTTAAACAATCAGATGCTCCTCTGAGTCGAGAAATTTTACTCTATGGTTTGAAACGGTTAGCGCGTAAAAATGTCGAAGCCGCTTATGATTATTGGATTATTTATCAACCACAATATGCCTTCACTACTCAAGATCGTACTGAATTTATTACTTACCTGGCGCTACAAGGTGTTGACCAACCATTGACTAAAACTACGAAATGGTTAGCCCTGATTGATAAAACCGAGTGGCCAGAAGAGATAATACGCATTCAGTTGCAACAAGCGTTGCGGGTACAAAATTGGCCCGCGGTCTTAAAACTGATTCGCAATTTATCTAAAATCGACCAAAATACTTTATTTTGGCAATATTGGCAAGCCCGAGCCTTGGAACAAACTCGACAATTGGCCGTTGCCGAACAGTTATTTGAACGAATCTCGCAACAACGCGAATATTACAGTTTCATGGCGGCAGGACGATTGGGCAAATCTTATCAATTCCAATCCCAACCATTGTCAAAAAATCAAGTGATTCAACAGCATTTGTTAACACAACCCGGCTTCATTCGAGCTCGTGAACTCTATTTAGTTGGACTGCTGGACTATGCGCGTGGTGAATGGCAAGCGGCCTCAGCCCAACTTAGTCAAGAGGAGTTAATACAAGCCGCCTTGTTAGCGTATCAGTGGCAGTGGTACCATCAAGCAATTACTACTTTGAATAAAGCTAACGTCACGGATGACCTTAAAGTTCGGTTCCCGTTAGCCTATTATCAATCCATTTTACGCTATGCGGTAGCGTTTGAGTTGAAACCCGCCTGGGTGTATGCCATCACTTGGCAAGAAAGTGCTTTTCAAGAGGATGCACGTTCCAAGACCGGCGCGTTAGGACTCATGCAATTATTACCCGCCACGGTGGCCAAAATTAATACCAAATACCAGATTTCACCACTGAAGCCAGAGGCGTTATTTATTCCCGATCTCAATATTCAATTGGGCACGGCCTATTTGCATGAATTACTTAACCAATTTGGCAATAATCATTTGTTAGTCACTGCCGCTTACCAGGCAGGTCCACGCCGAGTGAAACAATGGTTAACTCAGTATTCTTGTGTGCCGGCAGATGTTTGGGTCGAGTTGATTCCAGTTAAAGAAACCCGCGAGTATCTCCAACAAGTAATGAGTCACACTATTATTTTTGAAAAACAACTCGCTATTTCTGCTTTAGAACTGCTTGAACCCATGTTACTTGATGAGATTTACACGGATCAATGTATTAATCAAGAATGACCCATTTTAGTTGGTTTAACTTCGCAACTTAAAGGCTGATCTTTCAAAATTTTAAACATTACATGAAGACCATATCATCTGCTCACTCACGCCAACACTTGCATCAGCTCTTCCCCTACTTGTGGGACTATCGCGGTCGAGTTTTACTCGCCTTAATTTTTTTAGTACTCTCGAAACTGGCCAATGTAGGAGTACCGATAATATTGAAATATATTGTCGATGCGTTAACTCAAACTCACACGGCCACTCACACTTTACCGATAGCGTTATTGACCATGTATGGGGTCTTACGGTTGTCGAGTTCTCTGTTTAATGAGCTACGTGATGCGGTGTTTGCCAAAGTGCGATTTCGGGCGATGCGACAACTGTCTAACCATGCGTTGACTCATTTGCATAAGTTATCGTTGCGATTCCATTTGGATCGACAAACCGGGGCGATTTCGCGGGACGTGGAACGAGGTACTCGTAGCGTGAGCACCATTCTAAACTACATGATTTTTCAAATTATTCCAACGTTTGCCGAATTTCTGTTCATTGCCTTAATTCTATTTATGCAATATAACCTGCACTTTGTGCTCACCACGATTATCACCGTGGTGATTTATGTCGCTTTTACTTTTGCCGTTACGGAATGGCGCATGGAATTTCGTTATCACGCTAATCAGATGGAATCACAAGCGAATAATCAAGCGATTGATAGTTTGGTTAATTACGAAACGGTCAAATATTTTGGCAACGAAGCCTACGAAGTACAACGTTATGACCAGACCTTACAGCAATGGGAAGAGTCCTCCGTGAAAAGTCAAACTTCGATGTCGACTTTAAATTTTGGTCAATCGGCCATCATTGCTATCGGAGTCACTTTAATGATGATATTTGCCAGTCAAGGTGTGGTCAAAGGGGAAATGAGTTTAGGCGATTTAGTGCTGGTCAATGCGTTTTTGTTGCAACTGTTTATCCCACTGAATTTTTTAGGTATTGTCTATCGTTCACTGAAATACGCACTGGTCGATATGGAGTTAATGTTTAAGCTCTTGGCCAACCAGCCGGAAATTCAAGACCAGCCGCAAGCGCAACCGTTCATAATTGGAAAGGGCGAAATTCGTTTTGAGAACGTCAGTTTTCATTATCAACCAGCACGTCCCATTTTGCAAAATATCAGTTTTACGGTACCGGCCGGTCATAAAATTGCTTTGGTCGGTGCCAGTGGGGCGGGAAAATCGACCATTGCTCGATTACTGTTTCGCTTTTATGAAGTGACTGGAGGACGTATTTTAATCGACGGTCAAGATACTCATTGTGTAAAACAAGCCAGTTTACGTGCGGCTATCGGCATTGTACCCCAAGACACTGTATTGTTTAATGACACTATTTATTATAACATTGCTTATGCCCGTCCCGGTGCCACTCGTGAGGAGGTAATCACGGCGGCTAAATTGGCGAATATTCACTATTTTATTGAATCATTACCCAATGGCTATGACACCATGGTAGGAGAACGTGGTTTGAAATTGTCTGGGGGCGAAAAACAACGAGTAGCGATCGCACGGGTCATTTTAAAAAGACCCAAAATTCTAGTGTTTGACGAAGCTACTTCTTCCCTCGATTCTAAATCAGAACAAGCGATTCAAACCGCTTTAGCCGAAATGGCGGCCAATCATACAACTTTAGTAATTGCGCATCGTCTTTCTACCATTGTTGATGCTGAACAAATTTTAGTGATGGAACAAGGTCACATTATTGAGCGTGGCACTCATGCCGAATTATTATCCATTCCAGGTGGAGTCTATGCACATTTATGGACCTTGCAACAAGAAGAAAGGGAGTAGTACAAACGCGAAGTGTAGCATGATGGTGATTTTTAAAATTATTCCTAAACTCCAAAAGGATTAATCATAATGGCTTATTCTGACTATACCACCTTACAAAAGTTGGTAGTCCTCCAAATTAATGGAGGTCTTAACATTCAATGAGTTACCAAGGTTCAAAGTTTCCTAAACCTCAAAGGTTTAGGAAACTTAGCACCTGCCAGGTTAGGAATCTTAGCACCCGGCGGTTAATACCTATTGGTTGGCAGGGACTACCCAAAAGTTAAATAACGAACTCGGAATTACACACCACCGACAAAAATTGTTTATAAAAATTAATCCCGTGCTACCTTCGACCAAACTGACGGAAGATTTACAAGAGGCACAGGATTATTACAGTCTGACCACCGAAAAAGCTAAATCGGAATTTTTAATTACGCCGGTGCTTAGAGAACTACGACGAACTCATCTCGATAACGTGGGCGTATTTTCAGGAGTTATAGTAGTATCATAATATGTATGTACGATAAATAACCATTTCATAAAAACTATATTACGTACACGGTGGGGAGAGAGTTACCCCCTCAGTGTACTGGAGCAGAGTGGTACAAAGATTTATGAATACTACTATATTATTTCAATACCAATAATTTTTTAATAGTACAAGTGTATAAATATTACTTAACTCCCTTGAAATTTTTTTATTGAATTACCATATTGGATGGGCGATAGGTGTAAAACGTTGCGTCATTTTAGTTAGGCGGCATGGGCCGCTGGATTTACAATTCGCCAAGTCATGGCAAACGGAGAAGTAAAATGCTTGAGACCATTGCAATCGTATTGATTATCCTCTGGATTCTAGGTTTGATCACCTCGTACACCATGGGCGGAGTTATTCATATCCTCTTGGTCACCGCGATCGTGGTGATTCTGGTTCGTGTCATTCAAGGACGACGTGTGTAACGACCCATCGCGCGGTCAGTGGTGAGGTACCAAGAGTTTTTAATTTTAACTAGAGTTTTTTTAACAAGAGTTTCTTTAACAGGAGAAGATAACATGAATGCAGTCAAGATTGCGGCAATCATATTGATTATGGCCGGTGTCATGGGGTTAGTGTATGGCGGTTTCAGCTACTCCAAAGATACCCATGAGGCCAAAGTAGGACCAGTCGAACTGGCGGTAACGGAAAAGGAGACGGTAAACATCCCAATTTGGGCTGGTGTAGGCGCGATAGCGATTGGTAGCGTGCTTCTGCTTGTTGGAGGTTTGGGAGGCAAGAAGAGCTAACCGTGGTGTCTGTGGCCCAACTATGATGTCGGTTGAGCTTGGACCGTTGGTTATAAGTAGTTTATTTTCTATTATTTAGCCGGACTTTTCAAAAATACTTGAAGAGTCCTAAATTAATTCATCAACCAAGGATATATATCATGAGCACGAAAGAAGCTTACAAACAAAAGATAGAGGCCGAAGTAGCATTGGTACAGGCCAAGTTAGTCGTGTTGAAAGCACAAGCGAACAATTATGCTGCCGATGCCCGTATCAAATATTCCAAGCAGATTGACGAACTTGAGCAGGGGGTAGTCGCCACGAAGGCCAAACTGAAGGAACTGGGCGAGGCTAGTGATGACGCTTGGGAACACCTCAAGGACGGTATGGAGAGTACTTGGAATACATTAAGTACGGCAGTTCGAAATACCGCCGCCAAGTTTAGTTAAACGTGTCTAATAGGTAGCCCAACTGGATCCGCGTACCGGTTATCGTGGGTGTTAGCACCGTGGGTGTTAGCTATGAAATAATTGTAAAAATTGGTGGATCGGTTGGCTCGGCAACTCCACACTTGAATCACAAACGGACTGCATCAATTGCGAATTGATGCGTTTCCTTCGTCAACATATTCTACATGGATTATTCGTTATGGATTATATTTAGCTTGGAGAGGAGCCGATGAGGTTTCAATTAACCTGCTTTTTGGTAATCCTGAAATTTAGGTAGCGATCATTTTAACCAGACCGTCTTGGGCCTCATAGTCATAGCGAGTCGTTTGGTTTAACGCATTGGTTTGTGCTCCTTATGCTTCCTCCAACTGGATAAACGCTTGGGGTCATTTCACCTGGCTGGCCTTTCACGAAATCACCCTCCTTATTCTCACTCCATCGACCCTATCTTTCCACCCCAGGTAAGTACTGAAGCAGAAATTTTGCGGTATTTTCCCTCACCCTCGCCCCCCAATGCCATTAAGTTAAGATATTCTCCGGTCTGGTTTTAACCTTGAAGGTCTGGTTTTCGACCTTCAAGGTTTCTTTCGCAGGCTTAACTTAATGGCATTGACCCCCGACCCCTCTGGGAGATGGGCAAAAAATAGGAAAAATTTCTGCTTCCGTACTTAAAATTTCTAAATTTATCCAAGATAATCCACACTTCAGAGCCGGTATAGTCAACTTATTTTTTGAAGGTTCAACGTTTCCATTGTTGGCGCAAACTTTACCACTCTTTGAACTCAAAAAATTAAGTATTTCTAAACTAAAATTTGAAGTACCTGCACTCATTGATACGTTAGTTCGTTACAAAGAAAAAGGTTCATATTCAGGAAAATCTGAAAATAATCCTGAAGATTTAATCGCTAGAATTCTCGAAGATTTAACTCTCAGTTTTGAGAAGGGAGATTTGGATGAGTTTTTTAAAAAGGAGCAGATTGCCAAACGAACCATGGATTTCATCTTAGCAACCAAAGCCAATCCGAAAGTCGTCATAGAAAGTTCGTTTTAGTGACTACTTCGTCGGGGCAAAGTAATAAGTCTAAGACTGAAGGTAACATCAAGAAACTGATTGAAAAATATTATCCAAAAGCCAAGTTCATCGGTTTTATTGACGGCATCGGTTGGTATGTGAGACCAGGTGATTTAAAACGAATGGTTTCGGCATTTGACGAAGTTTTTATTTTTCATCCAGACGAAATTGAACGATTTAAATATTACCTCAACCAGGAATTGAAAAAATGATTTCGCTATACCGCAATAAAATCATTCAAGGTGACTGTTTGGAATTGTTAAAACAGATACCTGACAACAGCATAGATATGACCTTTGCTGACCCACCGTTTAATCTTAAGAAAGGTTATAAGAGTTATCGAGACAGTTTGGCCCTTCAAGAATATTTGAATTGGTGTGAACAATGGATTTCGGAAATGGTGCGAATTACCAAGCCTACGGGTTCAATTCTGCTACATAATATTCCCAAATGGTTGACCTATTACGCAACCTTTCTGAATCAAATGGCTGATTTCAAGCATTGGATTAGTTGGGATGCGCCAACTTCGCCAATGGGAAAGACGTTGCAACCTAACCATTATGGCATTTTGTTTTATGCGAAACAGGCAAAACAACTGAAATTCTATGAAGTTCGTTATCCACATAAACGAGATAGGAAAAGTAGTTACTTACTAAAAAATTATGGTGGGAAAAAAGGTGGTTTGCACCCATTTGGTTCATTAGTGTCGGATGTGTGGACTGACATTCACCGCGTGAAACACAACAAATATCGTGATGAACATCCTTGTCAATTGCCGATTCATTTGTTGGAAAGACTCATTTTGATGACCACCGATGAAAATGATACCGTGTTAGACCCATTTTCTGGAACAGGAACGACGGCCATTGCGGCTAAACGGTTAGGGAGAAATTACATTGGTTTGGAACTAGACTCTGATTACGTGCAAATTGCTGAGAATAAATTGGCGCAAGAGTCATCCAATTCAAAATTAGGCAATTGTTGGGTCAGTTTTTATCTTGATAAAGTAATTACGTTGCGAGATGAGGATTGGCAATATTTACAAGAATTTTTTCAGTTACCAGTTCTTCCTGAAGAAATTGATGCGGCACCAATCACACTGAAATCAATATCCCAAGTTCCTGTTACGTTGCAAAACCAAGTTAAAATGGCGACTCCGACAGATAGACAGGATAGTTATTTGCAAACGATATTATTTTGAGTAAGCCGGCGTAAAGTACGTTTTACGTTTCCACTTGAAACGATTTATTATACCGAACAGCATACTTTTCAGAAAATTGTGTCGTTTCTCAATCCTGAGACCAAGATGCCACGATTTAAGGTATGGACGAAAACCGGCTTGATTTTGGAATACGGATTCACGTCCAATTCCAGCGTGGAGGCGCAGGGCTGAAAGGACGTGATGATTTGGGCGATGAATCAGATTCAGGATACCAAAGGGAATTATTTGGCGGTGTCTTATGAGGAGAATAATGACAATGGTGAATATTATTCGAAACGGATTGATTACACGAATATTTGAAGTTTAAGTGAAATTGGCAACCTTGATAAAAAAAGCATAAATTAAAATGATGCAAACACATAAAATCTCTTCCATGTTCCAACCAGAAGAACATATTGTAGTGAAAGAGGGTGATACATTTTCTGAGTTAAAGCAACTTCCGACCAATACGTTCAAACTTATCATCTCATCCCCTCCTTATAATTTGGGGAAAGAATACGAAAAACAGGTTAATCTCAATCACTATCTGGATTGGCAACGTGGAATCATTTCGGAATTACACCGTGTCGTTAGTGACGAGGGTAGCATTGTTTGGCAAGTAGGGAATTATGTCAATGAGGGAGAAATTTTTCCGCTAGATGTATATTTTTATCCCATTTTTAAATCCTTCAATATGCAATTAAGAAATAGGATTGTTTGGCATTTTGATCATGGACTTCATGCCTCGAATCGATTTTCGGGCCGATATGAAGTGTTGCTTTGGTTTACCAAAACGAAAGAGTATACCTTCAACCTTGATCCTGTGCGAGTGCCTTCCAAATATCCAGGAAAACGGCACTACAAAGGGAACAAAATCGGGCAACTTAGCGGCAATCCACTGGGCAAAAATCCGTCGGATTATTGGACGTTAATCGGTGAAGAATGGGAAACGGGCATTATTGATATACCCAATGTCAAATCCAACCACCCCGAAAAAACTTCACATCCCTGTCAGTTCCCGATTGAACTCATTGAACGATGTGTGTTAGCACTGACGGAAGAACAAGATTGGGTACTGGATCCCTTTGGAGGTGTGGGTTCGAGTTTAATTGCCGCGATTAAAAATAATCGTAAGGGCATGATTATTGACCAGGAACCTGAATACATTGAGATTGCTATACAGCGCATCAATGCTTTTCAAGCAGGCACTTTGAAGATTCGTCCATTGGGTAAACCTATCTTTACGTCCACTGGCAAAGAGAAAATCGCACAGATTCCTACCGAGTGGCTTACCAACCAACAGGATAAATTATTGTGAAAATTGTCGCCAGATATGATTTCAATAGTGGAAAGAAGGCCGTCGAGAAAAAATATCGTGTAGAGTTTACACAAATTGAGGCGGTTATCAGTGCTATTGATTCATCTCTCTATAAAACCAAGGAGAGTACGGAAAAAACGATGAGGGAAAAAATGTGGTTTTCCCTAGTAAAAATTAATACAGCGTTCAAAGAAGAATTGGCAAAAATCGGCTGGTCAAATCACAAGGTAAATTGCGATTATACCTTTGGTGAATACCTCAAAGGTTACACTCCAGCTAAAGTATCACGCGCCTATCGTGAAATGGATTTTGTGAGGCCTGGAATAAAACTTGGCGTTGAAGTTCAATTCGGCAAATATGCCTTTATGGTCTATAACGTTTGCGCAAAGATGACGATATTTAGCAAACTGGGGATAATTGATACGGGCATTGAGATTGTTCCGGTCAAGCAGTTTGCCGATGAAATGAGTACAGGCGTTTCCTACTTTGAGCAATTTGCTTGGGATTTACATCATAGAGGAACCTCGAATATTGATATTCCGGTTCTTATTTTAGGTGTTGATGCGTGAGGTGAAATCCAAATCTAAAGATTTAGACTTCCTCTTGACCTCCAAATCCACCCATGCTATAAAACACTCCATAATAACTAATCCATTATGACTCTTACTACACTATGAAAACTTTCTCAATTTATACTTATTTATTTCTAAGCCATTTACTAATCGTATTACCCAACGCCCAAGCCAGTGACCTACCTAATTTGCTTACGGCCACCGACATTGATGGCGATATAAAAACCGAAATAGCCGGCGGGATTTCGGTGAATCAAGGCACCTACCAGCAACAAGTTACGCAATATCTATGTGATGAAGTCACGGTGGCCTGACCATTGACTCGACTCAGGTTGGGCAAACTGCCGATATATTTGTCTGGGCTGAGGCGACTTTGCCGCCAGATGAAACCTTGTATTATTTTATGTTAGATGAGGGATTGAAGGCGATTCTATTATGGGACCAAGTGCCGGCGCATTTGGCTGCGTTTATTCCAAAAGTGACACTGAAATCGGTGGAATCAGTGACCATGTATCAGGGTCAATTTATTTATCCAGGGACCTTGAAGGTTTTCTTTGGTTATCGTTTAAGTGATAACACCGTGGTGTTTAATGGACAACCAATTGATATTACGATTAATCCAGGTTGTGGTAATGTCAAGGGTGTTTATACCTCTAATCCGCTTCCTGATAGCACTCTCACGTTTGAAACCACGGCGGACCAACCGGCTTCTCAAGTGATTACCATTGAAAATACCAGTGGGGACTTTACAACTCGATGGGCTTTCGTTAAGCAATACCACTGATTTTCAAGTGACTCCTGCTAACCTGTCGATGTCTTTGGCAAAGGGTGAAAAAGGGAATCTTACGGTACGTTGCGACTATTTTGGGGAAAGTCCGCACACGGCTGAATTGGTCTTGAATAGCAATGACCCCAAGCAACCGAAGTTGACTTATCATTTAGAGTGTCATGGGCCAGCGTCGCTTCCTCCAGCGAGTACCGAGTTACCTCAGCATTTGACCGCGATTTCAGCAGCCACGGCGGATACCGAATATACTTCTAACACTCTTGTAGTCAGTGGTGTAACGGAAACCGTGACGGCTACCGTGACGGGAGGGAATGCCACTTTGGTCAAGAATGGAATAGAGACCGGTTCAGCGACGACTACCGTCAGCAATGGCGATACTTTGGCGGTGACCACTCGGTCCGCGACTGGTGCTGGCAACACGGTTAATTTAACTTTGCAATTGGGGGAGAAAATTTTACCTTGGTCACTGACTACCGCGTCAGTAGAAGCCGGGCCCGCAGAGACCGGGAAAATGTCTGGTTACACGCCGGTCAATTGTGAAGTCAGTGAATCCGGTGGGGCGGTATGTCAATTACCTTTGACGGCACCGGCGGGAACGTCAGACATGGCCCCGAAATTGTCGTTGGGGTATAACAGTCAAGGAAATAATGGGCCATTGGGCGTGGGTTGGTCTTTGAATGGCTTATCGGCGATTACTCGTTGTCGGGCCACGCAAGCCCAAGATGGGTTAATTGACGCGGTGGATTTTGATGCGCATGACCGTTTTTGTTTGGATGGGGAAAAGTTGATGGCGGTGGAAGGAGAGTATGAGGCAGAAGGAACGATTTATTATACCGAACAACATACTTTCCAGAAAATGGTGTCGTTTCTCAATCCGGAGACGAATATGCCACGATTCAAGGCGTGGACGAAAACTGGCTTGATTTTGGAATATGGATTCACGACCGATTCCAGTGTGGAAGCGCAGGGCCGAAAGGACGTGATGATTTGGGCCGTGAATCAGATTCAAGATATTAAAGATCATTGTAATGAAGTGGTGAACTATTATGGAACCTAAACAAGTCTTTACCAACGCGCTCTCACAATGGGTAAGCGATATCAACCAGTATGTCAGTACCGAAGACCGTCAATGGACAGTTAAAGGCTTTATCGACATTTATAAAAATATTTACACTATTTCATCTGATACCAAAATAATTTCTAAAATTTTAGAGATACATTTATTTCCTCAATTGCTGAAATTTGCCCACGAGAATGGCTATGAAGTTATTTTAGCCAATCACCAAAACTATTACCCTGATATGTCATTGGTAAACGTCCTGGATGAATCAGTTAAATTTGCACTTGATTTAAAAACGACCTACCGACGGCCCAAGAAACGACATCTATGTAATGGATTTACCTTGGGATCTCATGGCGAGTATTTTAAGAATCGTTCCAGCACCAAAAATATTCAATTCCCATACAGTTCTTATTCTGGGCATTTTTGCCTGGGTGCAATCTATGATAGAGCAGACCGAATGAGCATTGAGGAAACTAAATCTTATCAACTAGAGGAACTTCATTCAATAACGTCAGTAATTAACAATTTTCAATTTTTTGTCGCTGAAAAATGGAAAATTGCTAGTGATAGAGGAGGTAGCGGTAATACGGCGAATATTGGTAGTATTAATCATATTGAGGACATGATGAAGGGTCGAGGCATGTTCTCTCGACTGGGTGAATCATGGTTTGATGATTATTGGATGAATTACCAAAAAATTACCGTTGTGGATGCTCAAGGCAACACTAAGAAAATATCAACTTTGCGAGAATTTGTAGAGTATCGACAAGGAGATACCCGTTTGATTGTGGAAAGAAGAAGTGACGAGTGACTATGAAAATCAATATCCCCCCAATTAAATCTCAAGGCATTAAAAGCAAATTGATACCTTGGATTCATAGCGTGATTCCCTCCGATTTTGATGGACTCTGGGTTGAGCCTTTCATGGGAACAGGAGTGGTCGGCTTTAACCTAGCGCCTCATCACGCGCTTTTCTGTGACACTAACCCACATTTAATTCATTTTTACACCTCTCTGGCTCAAGGTGAGGTGACCGGACCGCGAGTGCGCAATTTTTTGGTTCAGGAAGGGAAGCGGTTACTCGACCAAGGAGAGTCTCATTATTATGCAATAAGGGAACGATTTAACAAAAATCATAGTCCCTTGGATTTTTTATTTTTGAATCGGGCTGGTTTCAATGGCATGATTCGTTTTAATCGCCGAGGTGAATTAAACACACCTTTTTGCCGCAAACCACAACGATTTTCGCCGGCTTATATTACCAAAATCGTCAATCAGGTGGAATGGTTAAGTGGACTCTTCCGAATCAAGCAATTTGAATTTAAATGCCAAGATTTCACTACCACTCTGAAAGAATCTTCCGCCAATGATATGATTTATTGTGACCCTCCTTATATTGACCGTCACGCTGATTATTACAATACTTGGGATGATAGTCAGGAACGTGCCCTTTTTTCTGCATTGTCCACGGTCACTAGCAAATTTATCTTGTCATCTTGGCATCACAACGATTATCGTCACAACGACTATATCAACCTATTATGGCAACGTTTTCAAATCATTACCAAAGAACATTTTTATCATCTGGGTGGCAAAGAGGAAAATCGAAATCCAATGGTGGAAGCGTTGATTAGCAATTTTGAAGTCAATTCTGGAAATTACGGCGAATCAGCGAAAACCATAAAGCCGATGCCACTACAAATACAAAAAAATTTATTTTGAAATCAGGCCGAATTGCAAAATTGCCAAAATGGTTTATGATAACGTTTTTCAGAGATTCAACTAATTGGGAATTTTTTATGACAGCACTTGAATGGGGATTATTATTTGAGATAGGTCTAGTTCTTTGGGGCACAGTAAAGGTCTATTTTTATTGGGAACGTCGTAAGAGACTAAGAATCGTAGGCTTCTTAGCGGCAAGAACAAAAACTTGGACAGAGGATAAGGATAAGGGGGTGATGGTGATAAGCTTAGAAGGTGAAAAATTAGTGTTAACCACAGGCACAACAGGAATAATGGGAGAAATATTATCAACTAATGGTATGAAGCAACCTGCTAAAGATGAAACTATAATGAGAATTTTACGGGAGATGCAGATTTCTTCAGTTACAATGTGGGCTGGTCTAGCAGGTATATTGCTATTGTCACTTATTTTTTATCCCCTCAAGTTGTTTTTGATACTGGGCATTATCTTTTGTGTAATTCTTCCCATTTTAGTAATTTTCGATCGGTTAACAAACGGCCCTCCTGTTAGAGGTGAGGACTTAATTAAATCTATTATATTCTGGGTCATTGCCTTGATCTTGGGAGTTTTTTACCGTTTAACCACAGTTTCTTTCACTACTGAATCGTATGGCTTTTTTTCATGGCTTTGGTTATTATTGAAAATTAGTCTGGTATTTACGGTAGTATTGGCAGTGCTGGTATTGATCACTTGGATCATTCGCCAATTTTTTCCTTCCCTTCTCCAAGAAGTGGATCGTATTATCACAGGAATTATCATTGCGGTGACTTCTGGTGTCTTAACTACATCAATTATCTGGTATTTTTTTGGCAGTGTTGAAACCGCAGGTATTACAGGTTTGATCGCAACCATTCTAATACACTATTTGGGAAAATCGCAGACGTAAAAAATGTATCGTTGTAAATAGCTGGATTGAAGGAATATCATGGCTTGACTACGGTGGTCATCAACCCGTTAGGACAACGCACCACGCAAGTTAAAGAGGTCTCCGGCAATCTCGTCAAAAGTGAGGATAGCCAAGGTAAAGCCGTCACTTATGTTTATGATGGCTTCAACAATCCCATTGAAATGCGCGATTCGTTAGGGAATGTGACACCAATGAGTTATGACCAACGCGGGAATAAAACTCGTTTGGATGACCCCGATACTCATGTCACCACCTACACTTACAACGCGCTAGGGGAATTACTGTCAACCACCGGGATTGGATTGGAGGCTTTAGCCGCACTGCCATTAAGTTAAGAAAAATTGTCTTTAAAAACCAAGCTTTTTGATTCGTCGATGGTAATTCAAACGTTGGGTTAGAGAACGCTGGCGGCGG
>DZAL01000438.1 GCA_022729575.1 Thiomargarita sp. | reverse complement strand
CTCTAATCAATGTAGCGCCAGCAAATACCGTGCTTTTCGATACCGTTTATGTTTACATGTACCCATTAGTGCCGTTAACCGGAGAATTAGCCTCGTCAACCAAATGTCAATGGCCAAACAATGATTATGGTTGTGGAAGTACTCCCCCGCCAATTATGGATCAAAGTCCAACTGGTAGTTTTTTTCGCGTTAATGTTGAGGATGATTCTTCCAAAGGCACTTATCTTCGAGATGTTATTGCGACCGAAATGAATTTAGCGGAACTTCACCCGCCCGAACCCGAAGCATTAATGGCGCAGACAGTTGCGGCGCGCACTTTTGCAAGTTGGAAATCTGCAAATGGACCGTGGGATAATGGACAAGGACAAAACTCCGGGGTATGTCCATATATAAATAATTCTAGAACCTACCAAGTGTATATTCCTGGAGCGCATGTTGATTCAGGCTATCCGTCTGAAATAACTAAAGCGGTTGATGACACTAAAGGACAATTTCTTCAATATGTTTTCCCTAACGGAACTAAACATGCCATAGATGCCTCTTTTGCAGCAGACATGCTAGGAGCAGTGACTCAAGATGGCGGCGACCCCATTAATGCGCCTTATAAAGTAGGCGTTCAAGACCCTATCAGCATAGGATGTGTGAAAAATCTGGGCAATGCTCAATATGGTATGAGTCAAAGAGGCGCAATTCGCTGGGCAAAAGGCAATACATGTCCCGAAGGAACTGGAACTGACTGGCGCATAAAATGGAATTACCAGCAAATCCTTGCTCATTACTACACGGGAGTGCAATTTATAGATGATGATACCGGCACTCTCTTTGCGCCGGATGACCGCTGGAATTTGCTATGGCACAATAATTTTAACAACGCTGCATTGACAGGCGGACAGCGTACTTCTCTTCAAATTCGATTACAAAACACTTCCACTACTGCGTGGAGCGCCAACGATGTCATAGAGATTAACTATCATTGGGGCGATGGCAATTGGCAAATCGCCAGTGTCAACCCTGTCTTCACCGAACTGCCCGCTGGAAAAGAATTTCCCGATATTAACGCGCCGCCACTTACCGTATCAGACATCATTGCGCCTTCGGTTCTCCAAACCGAAACCCGC
>DZAL01000303.1 GCA_022729575.1 Thiomargarita sp. | reverse complement strand
AGAAATGGAATCAGCGCCGATGACATTCCTCCCTATTGGTCCGGCGGGTTTTGAGGATGCAGACGATTCAGTTATGGAGTCCGAAATAGGGAGTCAGGGGTGGGATGGAAGTGAGAAGACCTAGACCTGACGGGCTGGGTTGCCATCTCCTTCACCTCGTTAACACGCTCTACATGGTAATGCCGTAGGGATGCTCTCGTTGTATTTGTTAAATCGTCGTGTTATACTATTTAGGGGCCACCAAGAAATAAATTGACCAACAACGACATGTCTCCTGTAGGGGCAATCCCTTGTGGTTGCCCAAACCATCGTCAGGGCAACCACAAGGGATTGCCCCTACCAATCTGGACAATTTATTGGAAGTCCCTTATAGCAATCATCACGACCACTGTAACTACCATGAAAAAACTCGAACTCTACTTAGAAACATCTGTTTGGAATTTTTACTATGCTGCGGATGCCCCTGAAAAACAGGCCATCACGCGGCAATTTTTCTACTCGTTGCCAAACGACCAGTTGGAACTGTATATTTCCAAAGCCGTCCTTAATGAGATTGACGGCGCCTCGCCGAACAAGAGAAGTCAACTTCTCCAATTGACCGACCATTATAAACCGATACTGTTAGATTTAAACACCAGTGTCTATGAATTAGCTAACGCTTACTTGAGACACCAAATTCTGCCCGCTAACTCCGGTTACGATGCGCAACATATTGCGGTAGCTACCGTCTATCAACTAGATGTCATCGTCAGTTGGAATTTACGACATATTGCCAATTTACACCGGCAACAACGAGTTCAACAATTCAATCTGTCAAATAACTATACCAAACCCTTGCAGATGATAACACCTATGGAGGTCACTTATGACGAATAACTCACTCATCGATGCGTCCTTAGCCGAAGTCTGGGAATGGCGCGAACAATTACGCTTGGCCTGCGCAGGCATGTCACCTGAAGAAGAAATTGCCTATCTTCACCAGCGTGCCGAACACTGCTTACACAGTCACGGTTTAACACTGGTACCGCTTGGGAACGGGCGTTCGCGGTTGCAACGGCTAGATTCCTCTCCCTTGAACTAATAAGTGCTAATGCTTAATGCCGGGGATGGTGGAATGGATATTCGTGTGTGCCTCCTTCTCCAAAGAGAACCAGAGCCGCTTCCTCATCACCGCTCGCGACCTCCTCCCCCGCGGACTTGCGGACGCATACGATTCGGTTGGGGAATCATTATTAGGGAGGTGCTGGTTGCCGGGGGGGAGAAATGGAATCCTCGCTGGTGACATTTCTCCTTATTGGTCTGGCGGGTTTCTCGTGGCGATTTAGGGGAGAACCTGAAGTGAGGGGGGGTTGAATAAAAGAGAGTGACGAAGCCCGACGGGCTGAGTTGCCCTCTCCTTTTGGACGGTGTTAATTGCCCTGGCTAACGATGCTGAAACCACCAGGCGTTTAACGTACTACACTTTACTAACCATCAACCATGGAAACACTTACGATGACAAAAACGCTCTTACTAGAACTTCCCGAAGAAGTTGAACAACAACTCTTAGTTCAAGCCCATCAACTCAATTTATCTTTGCCAAAATTCGTGCTACAGTCGTTAACTCAATGGTTATCCTGGAACCACTCAGTGGAAAACGACCCCCTGCGGCCCCTGCTGGGAACGTTAAGTTGTGAAGTCCACGATGTGGGCGCTAACCATGACTTTTATCTCAACCAATCCTGCAATGATTAAACATGCCCAAACCAGTCTTTATCGACACGGCGGGGTGGGCTAACCTATTTCTGTTTACCGACTCCCACCATCGTCAAGCGAATGAATGGTTTTTACCAGCCCGACAACGAGGCTGGTCAATGGTAACGACTAACTATGTGGTACTAGAATTAGTCTCACTGTTAAACCGACCACTGCGGGTGCCACGCCCACAACTCTTCAACTATGTAGAAGGTGTGAGAACCGCCCCTTATGTCACCTTGATTCATATCGATGCTGCTACCGATGCGGCGGCGTGGACACTCCTCAAGAATCGTGGTGATAAACCATGGTCATTAGTGGATGCCACTTCTTTTATCATTATGCAACAACTGGGGATTCGCGAGGCGCTCACCACCGACCATCACTTTGAACAGGCTAACTTTATTCGGCTTCTTAAATGAAATTGAACTGCTTCACCATCAGTACTCTTAACATCCTCCCCCGCTGCCCGGAGGACTTGCGAACGCAGACGATTCGCTTGGGGAATGATTATTAGGGAAGTGCTGGTCGCCAGAGGGGAGAAATGGAATCATCGCTGGTGACATTCTTCCCTATTGGTCTGGCGGGTTTTGAGAAGGCAGACGATTCGGTGGTGGGTGGGTGGGTGTCTATAACTACGGTAAGGTTGGAGTACGGAATGGATTTCAACACAGCTAAAACGGTATCCATTCGGTACTCCGACTCTTACGACTACTTTATCATTGACCGGAGAAACTAACTATGTTAAATTCATCAGAGGCCAGTTTGCAAAGCCTCCTTAATCCAGAATTAAGTCAAACCCTCGTGACTTTAGCCAATCAAACCGGTCAAAGTCTCTTAGTCTTAATAGAAAATCTGCTCCGGGAAGCACTGGCGGTTCACCAACCTTCCCCAACTACGAGTGCTGACTCACGGCTACTCACCCAAAAACTTAATCAGTTAGAACAAATTAAACAACACCGTGCGGCCATCTTAGCCCGACGCAATAACCAACCACTACAGGTTGACACCGTAGCTATTCTTAACCAATTACGAGAGGAACGTGATGCGGAAATTCTGGCCAACTGCAACCTACCTCGTGATTGATGCCAATGTCGCGGTGTGGACCGTGTTACCTACCGTGGCCACCGAAAACTTAGATGGCCGCCTAACTGATTGGCATCAACAAGGCCATCAACTGATAGTCCCTGACTTTTGGTTAGCTGAAGTAACTTCAGTGGTTCGTCAATTTGTCTATACCAAAACTATTACGATGGCAGAAGGAAACACTGCTATAGCGGACTTAGTTACACTGGGGGTAGAAATTGTTCCTCTCTCCCTAGAACTCTGCCAAAGTGCATTTGCGTGGGCAGCCCGGTTCCAACAATCCAAAGTTTATGATAGTCTTTACGTGGCCTTGGCCGAACAACGGCAGGCGGAATTGTGGACTGGCGATAAACGATTGGTCAATCGTGCCAGACAACTTAAACTTGAATGGGTTCATTGGGTGGGCGAATCCGACACCCAGAATACCTGAGCCGCTTCCTCATCACGGCCCTAGACATCCTCCCCATTGGCCCGGAGGACTTGAGAACGCAGACGATTCGCTTGGGGAATCATTATTAGGGAGGTGCTGGTCGCCAGGGGGGGAAATGGAATTCTTTCCGTACTCTAACTTACCGTTATTTTTAGAGGAATCAACTCAATGATGAATACTATCACATTTAACAGTCAACTCTTAGCCGACGGTCATTTATACTGCCCGACCGAATTTACCCAACGGCCAAATGTCCGTTTTCAAGTGACCGTGACCTTTGAAGATGCTGGGCCACCTCCAGAAAATGGGTGTCCTAGCCACCTCTTTGAACGATTAGAACAAAACCCACACACCGGTTCGCTGTTGCTGGCTTATTTGACGGCGGAAATGAGTCTAGGAGAATTGGCACAACAGATCAATCTCAGCTATCCAGAAACGAGAGACTGGCTTAATCGTTTGGGGATTCCATCCCTACGTAAACTCTCCCCAGAATTTGAGCAATTTACCCAAGACAATCTGTTAAAATTTATGCAACAACGTGGCATCCAAAGACCTCAATAACATGATAATGGACCTGGCGGTTTGTGACACTTGCACCCTGATACAATTACGCAAAGGGGAGATTCTGTATTGTCTGAATCAGTTATTTGCCGAAATCTACCTTGCCAAAGCGGTGGTGGAAGAGTGCCTAGATGCCGACACTCGGCAAGAAATTAACCAGTTAAACCATTTCAAAATACAGTCCCCCCGCGGTTTGTTGCCTCTGAGACTTGGACCTGGGGAACTCGAAGCCATCAGTTTAGCCACGGAACTTGGCAACGCGGTGTTTATCACCGACGATGAAACCGCTATCAAAAAAGCCAAACAGCAAGGGCTTTTCATTTTGAGAACCCATCAAATCATTATATTGGCCAAATTGGCCGGCATTATTCCTTCGGCTAAAACCGCGCTGGATAAGATGAAAGCTAAAGGTGAAGGTATTCAAGAAGAGGTTTATTGGCAAATTTTACAAGACACTGGAGAATGCTCACCACCAGAGCCAGGTAGAGAACCAGAGCCGCTTCACCATCACCTCCAGTGACTTATTGCCACGGAGCCGGAGGATTTGAGAACGCAGACGATTCGCTTGGGGAATGATTATTAGGGAGGTGCTGGTCGCCAGGGGGGAGAAATGGAATCCTCGCCGGTGACATTCCTCCCTATTGGTCTGGCGGGTTTTGAGAAGGCAGACGATTCGGTGGTGGGTGGGGGGGGTGTCTATAACTACGGTAAGGTTGGAGTACGGAATGGATGTCATCGCAGCGAAAACGGTATCCATTCGGTACTCCAGAATCAATCTAACTCACCGTTTGAAAAACTAAACTTATCTACCCATATCCTACGGTCTTAACTAAGACTCTTAGGTGATT
>DZAL01000119.1:4789-18424 GCA_022729575.1 Thiomargarita sp. | reverse complement strand
GACCTTCAAGGTTAAAACCTGACCGCGGGATTCCTTAACTTAATGGCAGTGAGGCCAAAACGCTGGGTGGTCGAACGTTCCTTCGCCTGGTTGGAGCAATGCCGATGTCTCTGGCAGAACTGTGAACGACACTTGAACACTTCTCTTCATAAGGTAGTCTTGGCGTTTCGGTCTCTCCTCCTTAAAAAATGTTGAACAGGCTCTAAGACCGGGCGAAAAAGGTGTTCAAGGGACGGCGTAACCAAATGCTTCAATAATTTCTTTAGCTGGTGGACTCTTTAAAAAAACTAAAAAAGCTAAGGCGGCCCCATTGTTTTCCCCTTGTTTTAATAAAATCGCACCACTTTCTAGCGGTTTATAAAACTGTGATGGCACAATCCATTGCGAACCTGGCTGGGTTGGTTCCAATTGAGATAACGCTAAAAAGCCAAGTTGCGCTTCACCTTCAACAATCAGTTGATGAGTATGGGTTAAATCTATTCCTTGCACCACACGAGGCCATAATGATTCCCATAATCCTAACTTTTCCAAGGTCTGCTTTGCCGCTTTGCCATAAGGCGCTTCTTCTATAGGCGCGATGGCTAACCGTTGAAATTGACCAGTCCGCAAAATTTCTCCTTGCGCATCGACCAAATCTGGTTGATTACTCCATAATACTAACTTGCCAACCGCATAGACAAAATACGTATTAGGCACCGCTTGTCCATGTTGCTCTAATAACTGTGGATGTGAAATGTTTGCCGCTAAGAAAATATCAAAGCGCTCACCATTTTCAATTTGCTTATACAACTGTCCTGTGGCACCGTATTCCGCAAATACTTTATGGGACACTTGTGCTTGAAATAATGTTATTAGTCTTTCCATGGGTGCTCTAAAATTGGCAGCGACGGCGATACGAGTTTCTCCCGCTTGATGAGGCAAAAATACTAAAAAATAATATCCGCTACCTAGCCCAATTATAAATAATATGAGTGTTATCAACATGTTACGCTTTAACGTTGATTGTATAGATGGCATTATGTTGTCCTCGAATGTTGTTGACAATTGTGGTTGATTTACAGGTACCCCAGGAGTACAAAGCGTAAGTACTGAAGCAGAAATTCGGCGGTATTTTCCCTCACCCCCGGCCCCTCTCCCAAAGGGAGAGGGGCGAAAGAAAATAGGAGAAAATTTCTACTTCAGTACTTAGCTTTGTAAAATTTAAAGTTACGCTTTTGGCTTGTAGTCAAAGCTACGCTTTGTACTCATGGGGAGAGCTCCTGGGGTAACGGGCGTATATTTAACTACTCCGGCATCTTCAAGGCCCGTACATTAATCGCCGTCGGGTCCTTTCGTAACAATGCCGCTTGATACTCGGTGACGATTGTTTGCACTATCCCAACGGTCAACGGATTTTTAGTGGCTTCCTTATAGACCTCAAACACAACCTGCTCTGGTTGAGTGGGAAACTGTGGATGATTGATGAGTTTAGCCCAAAATAATGCCTTTCTCACTGCGACTGGTACCTTTAACCAGTTTAAATTATGGTGGTCCAGGCCATTAGCACTCAATGTTTCCTCCAATAATGGATGTTCTCGAATAACCTCTTCGACTTTCCCTAACGCGACTTCAATGGAGACCACCGGCTGATCACGAAACACGGAGCGTGGTGGTGATTGAGTCAACAATTCCAGATAAGCCATCGTCAACGGTATATTCAGTTTCTTATCGGTCATTCCCACTACCGCCCAGTCAGTGGTTTTGGCCTCGGCTTGTTGAACCTCCTTGGATTGTGTTAAAGCCTGGAGAGCGTGTTCGTCATTGGGGTAAGTGAGCAGATAGCTTAATAAGTCCGACAGAGACATTTTCTCAAACGGCTGGTGTTTGGTTTCGCCGAAATTAACGACAATTTTCTGGGCCGCCTCGTATTTTATACCCATTTTAACGAGGTTATCAATGGTCACCGTTTGCAAGTCTTCCATCTTAGAAAACTCTTGTTTTAGCAAAATATCAATGGTTTCCTGGTAAATTCCTACTTTATTAAGTTGGTCTTCAAATTCTCCCGCCCAAACGATAAGGGGTATGGTCAGGTAAAGTGGTAACAATATAGTAGATAAAAGAGGATATGGCATGTTAAGCTCCTTAGATTAATTGGTACCTAGCGATTTTGGAGTCCGGAATTTATTCCGTTGGAATCCGCAATTCATCCTGCTTCAAACGGAATAAATTCCGGACTCCAACGGCTATAACCATTACCACCTTTCAATTGTAACACCAATTTTCGGAAAGTTAAAACCCCTCTTGCACTTTTGCACTGAGGCATCGCCCATTTGAAAGTAGTTATTTTTAAAATCGCCAAACGAGTACGACAAATGACGGATATAAACGAATTGACCTAATTATTGAAGTCACATTAATTTAAAGGCATTCATTATTCCTATTGAGATATTCATCTGATTATAAATATAAATTTATTTGCACACAATCACATTGAAAAAAAATTTAATCCCCCCCTTGCATTTTCAGTTTTTCTCAACTACAATAATAAATATCCTTAAGGAGAAGTGGCTGAGTGGTTGAAAGCGACGGTCTTGAAAACCGTTGAAGGTTAATATCTTCCGTGGGTTCGAATCCCTCCTTCTCCGCCATGTTTTTTCAATGGTACCTGTTTCAGCGTTCTAAACTATATCGTAAATCCACCCCACTTTGCTTCCCCGTTTCGCTCTCCAAAGTTAATCGTTGCGTCAAGTGATAACGAATCCGTAGTAAGGTACTCGCATCAAATAGTCCAATCCCGTAACTGATATATAAATCCGGGGTCAAGTATTTACCAATCACTAACGCTGATTCCGCAATTCCTCCTTCTGAAACAATCGTCGCTTCATCCAATCCAAAGCGTTGGCCAATTTTTTGTGTCAACGACTCACCATCGCCCTGAAACTGCGAAGCTAACGCGGCGCCTAATAATGCTCTCCCTTCTGCCCCAGAAGCTTGGGCAATCGGTTTCCCTAACACAATATAAGATAAAATATTGCTCTGGTCCAAGGTCGGTATCGAATATAAAATAATTTGCGGAGATTTAGCGGTACCTTGAATACGGACTCCGGCAATAATCGCTTCATCACTACGAAGATTAGTGGTGCCAGCCGCCGCACCATTGGGTCGAGAGCCGCGTTGATTAATTTGGCGAAAGGCACGAATATCTAACCCCGGATTATCAATCGCTCCTCCCGTGAAAATCACTCGCCCATGTTGCACCGTCAAATCTTGCCCATAAGCCTTATAAGTCCCCGTTATTAATAATTCGCCATTACCCACCGTCACCTTGTTTGGCTGATTACTGGCACGCACCGTCCCGCCAATTTGAGTTTTTAATCCCGCACCTTTGAAAGTCACTTGGTCTCCTAAAATAATTTTGACGTTGCTAGTGATGGGCCATGAATTTGCCGTAGTCTGGTTTTTAGGAGCAGGTTGAATGGGGTTAATGATAACCACATCTGAAGACACAGTGACCGCACCACTGGTAGCTTCTGGCGGCGTAATCACCGCTTGTGGAATCGTGATTTGACCGGTTACCGAAACGCCTGGCGGTGATAGCTGTATGCTTAACTCTGGTGTAGCCGAGACCCAAGCCGCAGGAATATTGACCACTTCAACATTTTTGCCGGTCACCGTTAACTGTCCCTGCCAATCAGTCATCGAGCGTAACTTAGCTTCGCCTTTCACTTGTAATTGACCTTCGCCAGAATTGGCCGTAGCTTGTACTTGCCAAGTATCGCGATCGCGGTTGGAAACCGTGAGATTAACTTTTCTCAGTTGCAAACCTAACTCCGGTAAATCAGTTTCCAGGTTTTGTACTAACAATTGTCCCCAAATTAGCGGAGACGAAAGCTCTCCACTCAGAGTCACCTTCATACTCACTTTCCCTTGAGTGTTTTCCAGTCGCGGTACTAAGGTCGGTAAAATACTCAAATCTTCAAAATCGACTTGCCATTGTCCCCGTAACGGTTGCGTGGCTGAGAGCGGGAGTCGAGTCAGCGCCGGTAACTGCAAATAACCACTGAGTTGACTCTGTTTGAGTAAGCGTAAATCGGCTTGCGCAGTTAAACCTTTAGGATCGATTTGTAACGATAATTGACCACCGCGATGTGGAAAAATTTTAGCTTCAGTCTCCCCTTCAGCTAACGTGGTCGTGATGATTCCCGGGGAAATTTTGAATAACATCTGTGCAGTCAAGGTCCCAGCTTTCGCTAAACTGGCGGTGACATCTCCTTCCAATAGCCCTGTGACCGTGTTTAAACTGTTGGTAGGTAATAATGAGGCGCGAAGCAGATTTAACGGAATCTTTTGTAACTTCAGTTGCAAGTTGCTAGTCGTCTGCGGTTGCCAATTGAGTTGAGTACAAACCCTCGCGGCTTCGCGATTCCTTAAACATAAGGAAGAGAGTTGCACTTGCTCTTTGGCTAACGAGAGTGTGACTGGTGTTTGCAATTGCCAAGCCGACCCTAATGGCTTAAAATCGATTTTGACTTGCTGTAACTGTCCTTGCCATTGTGCCGAATTCACTCCACCCTGGGCTTGCAAGGAGGCACTGTCACCGGTAGGTAATTTTACCTCAGTGGTCAGTGTATGATTTAATAGGCTACCTTCTCCTTGCACTTGCCAACGATCAAGTTGAAAATTTCCTTGAGTTAATCCAGTGGCTATCAGTTTTAAGTGTAAATTCTTCCCCGTTTGCAAATCGGCCGCGATCTCACCTTGAAAATTTTTTAGTTGCTGATCTTGAAACACGAGAGACTTGCCATTTAATTCCGCCATCACTACCGGCGTGAGCAACGGTCCTGTGACTCGGCCTTTACCGGTCACACTGCCACTACTTTCCGGTAAAAGGGCGGTCAGTGTGGGCACCTTAATGGTCCAGGATAAATTAGATTGGCTACCCAATTTACCAGCAGCCGTTAAACGCGCTGGGCCGGCTTGAAAATCCAGGGTTTTGAGGTCCGCTTGAATTTGCTGCCAGCCGCTAAAATCATTGCTGGTAAGCGGCATTGACATTGCCAGTTGCGTCTGTAATTTCAAGGGATAATCGCGTAAAGTACCTTGCACTTGTTTAAGATTGAGTTGTGCGGTTAACGCTTGTCCTGGTTGAAATTGGCCTGCACTTTCCAACGCCAATTTCAATTGACCAGGCCACTGTGCCCATTGACTCCCAGGGTTCAATTTATCTCCTTGCAAGGCTAATTCCCAACTGAGATTGGGATGCCAAGTGAATTGCCCGGCTAAATTCAAACGACCTTGTAATACCTCACCGTTTAAACTGGTCAGTTGGAAATGCTGATTATCGCCCTGTCCCGCCAATTGCCAACGACCTTTGGGAATGGTTGGGCCTTCCATTTCGGTGTCTAATTGCACTTGATATGTTTGCCCAGTGCCCGCTACGGTTAATTTACCCCACTCGGTCTTTAACAGCAGATTTTTGCCGGTCAAGGGCCATGGTACTTGTTGCCAAGTCACCATCGTGTTAAACTGCGGAATGGAGCCACTTAAATCTCCTTCTCCTTGCACCAACACTTTAGTTTTTAGTGCCGGCAAAGTGATCTCACCTTGAGTAATTTTCAAGTGCTGATTCGCCCAAGTAGCGGTCCATTGACTGTTTAGAGTTAACTCCGTAGGCCACTCCGGCCAAACTTCGGTTAAATTTAATTGATGGCCGCTCAATTGCAGTTGTGCGGTTAAACTCGGTTGCCACTGCACCTGACCGGTAGCCATCACCGCTCCCTGTAATAACTCGGTGCGTAACGAGTCTAAGTTAAATTGTTGTAAATTACCGTGTCCTTTTAATTGCCAACGACGGTTAAATAGTTTAGATTTTTCAGCCAATTGGGAACTATCGACTTGAGTATCTAACGCCACTTGATAATTTTGCAAATTGCCCGTTAATGTCATCTGTCCACGTTGGCTCCCGACTAAAAACTGAGGACCGAGTAATGGCCATTGTAGTCCTTCCCAATGCCAAGTGGTTTGTAACTGCGAAATTTGTTTATCCACTAAGACCCCTTGACCTTGTATCAACAATTTCGCCGCCGTCGGTGGCAGACTCAATTCCAATTGCTCAAGGTTAAACTGATCTCCCGCCAAATTCGCTACAATTTTGCTATTTAGCCCCAACTGGTCAGGCCAGTCTCGCCAAAAAGGGGCCACGGTTAACTGATGCGTTTGCACTTTAACTTGAGCGGTTAACTGTGGTTGCCATTGAATCTTAGCTAATCCATTGATCGTGCCGTTTAAAGTTTCAACGTACAATTTTGCTATTTCTACTTGTTGCAAATTTCCTTGCCCCGTAATGTTCCATTGTCCGGACGGTATTTGATTACTGGTCAATTGCGTCGACAGGTCAAAGCGATAATTTTGCAGATTGCCAGAAGCCTGAAGGTGACCTTGAGTAAGATTTGACAACTTTGTTAAAGTTGTCAAATCTGTGGCTGGAGTAAGATTTGACAACTTTGTTAAAGTTGTCAAATCTGTGGTCAAATCTGTGGTCAACGGCCAGTGCAAATTTTGCCAATCTAAGGTAACTCGTTTAAACTCCATTTTGGTCAGCGCCGGCGCATTAAAATTGCTCACCCCAGTGCCAACGCCGGTCAAATGTAAACGAGTGGCGGTTTGAGGTAAACTGAGTTCTAATTGGTTAATTTCAAATTTATCCGGTGCTAAAGTAGCGACCAGTTGACTATCTAGCCGCAATGCCGGCGGCCATTCGGGCCACACCTCTTGTAAATTTAAAGTCTTCGCGGTCAATTGTAACTGCGCGGTTAACTGTGGTTGCCAGGACACTTTCCCGGTCATTTCAGTTAACCCCTGCAACCATTCGGCCCGCAATTTTTCCACGGTTAATTCTTTGGTATTACCTTTCGCGGTGAGTTGCCAATGTCCTGACGGAATCTGCGGCCCTGACACTTGAGTATCTAACGTGATTTGGTATTGGTCTAAGGTGCCAGACCAAGCGAAATAACCTTGAGGACTGTTGACCTGCGGCGCAGTTGTGGTCAATGGCCACGATACCGTTTGCCATTTTAAATGACCTTCCAGGCGCAAGGCACCTAAAACTTCGTGAATGGTGCTATGTAATTGAATATCCAATGGTTTACTGATATGATGCGAGATGACCAATTGTTGCAGATCACCGCTAATTTCACCTTCGCCGACGAGGGTCAACGGCGGTATTGCAACCGGGGTTGACCACTCCACTCGGAGTTGTACCGGATGAGGTTTTTGTAAGCCGACTTGTCCGGTCAATTTAGCGTTAACTAATGACGACTGAATTTGTAAAGGGGCCAAGGTAAGCACGTCAGTGCTGGTGGAATGGAGGACAATATGATCAATGATAATCGGTTCAGTTTGGGCCCGATTAATTTTAATTTGCGTCAATTGCACCTCGTCCAGTGCAATCGCGACCGGTAATTTAATCGAGGGCAGTTCAAACGGTGTTGTGGGTTGGTCAGTTTGCTCCACCGGCTTAGGTAAATCGACTTCTAATTGATCAACTTGCCAGTGCTGAATATGTATCTGTGCTTTCAATAAAGCCTTGGCTTCCCAAGCCAATGACACAAAGCCAAGTTTAATCACGGTGTCTTGATGGCGATAAGAGATTCCCGCACCGCTGAAATTATCGATTAAACGGCCGCGTAAAGTGTCGATTTTTAGTTCACCTGGCAACCATTGTTGAGCTTGATTAACTAGAAAACGTAAGCCGTTTTCGGTAGCAATGACCCAGGTCAAACCGCTACCCAGTAGCAAGAGGAGGAGGGTACTCAGAATTAACAAATTTCTTAGGTGTCTCAGGTACCAACGTAATTTGGACCAGGTTGGCGTGGTCGTTGCGGACTGAGTAGCGGTCGTTGCAGAAGAGGATTCATGATCTGGTAGCATAAGTAACTTTATCTCGTTCCCACGCGCCGGCGTGGGAATGCGGTTATCTCGTTCTCACGCGGAGCGGTCAGCCTTATACACAAGTTTTTATGTATTTGATTTACAAAGACTTTAATAAGTGCGTCCAATTGAGGTCTTTCCTTATAAATCAATCTGTTACAGAGGCGCCGCGGGACTTGTGTATAAGGCTGACCGCGGAGCGTGGGAACGAGAAAGGTGAATGAATCACTCGGTTTGAAATTCTATTCCCTTTAACTGATTCAAACAAGATTCTTCTGGCTTATGATAGGGATGCCGTAAAAAATTCCTAACTAAAGTAGAAGCACATTCATTGCCATCGATGACACCATGACCAATATCGGGAAATTCAAAAAAATAGCCATTGTTAAATCGTTGGGCGACCGTTTTGGTCCAAAGGGGGGGAGTAATGGGGTCATAACTGCCAGCTAACAATAAAGTAGGAATCTCCGAGCTGACTGGTTGTCGAAAAGAGTCCGCCGCTGATTCAACTGGCCACTGATGACAATACCAGTTATGCCAAGCAGAGTCAACCAGGTCTTTTACTCGTGGGAATTTAGCCAGATTGGCTAAAAAGGTTTCAAGGCTCACTTGGTTATCACTGTCATGACACTCTACTGACCAGTAAACCCCTTCACTCGAATCTGTATCCATTAAAATATACACATACTCTTCCACCATCGGCTTGATTAATTCATATTTCCCTTGTTGCATGGCCACTAAGGCCGCTGGTAATTGACTAATGAACTCGGTTTGATACAGCGCGTAAAAAATGACATCCGCTAAATTTTGCTCAGTCAGGGCTACTTTAACTTTGCGGTCGGTGGTGAAATCAGTGACCGTTAACGTCACAGGTTTATTTCGCAACTGCTTTAACATACTAAATAGTGCAGTTTCCAATTGCGGGAAGCTTCGTGTACAGTTTAAATTAGCTTTGCAACCCTGTAAAAATCGATTAAATGCACTGTCATATAAAAAGGGTAATTCTAATAATTCTTGTTTCTCTGGCGGATACACTGAATCCAAAATCACGCTACGAATTTGTTGCGGATAACGCCGAATTAAATCGAGAGCAATGCGAGTGCCGTAGGAGACACCATAGATATTCCATTTTTTAGTTTCACCCAATAATTTCATTAACTCCATCGCATCGTGACTATTCGTGGGTGTGGTGTAAAGTGCCAAATCGATTCCTTGTTTCTGTAACCGGGAATAACATTGTTTGAGCACCGGCTTAAGTTGTTCAAATAATTCTTCTTGTCGCAAAGGTTGTGCTAACAAGGTTCGTATTTTGGCGGTGACTGCTGGACAGTTTAAGGTGGGTTTCCCCAAACCGGTACCGCGTTGGTCAAATAAGACTAAATCACCCGGCCATTGTTGTGTGTTAACCCAATCCCACCACCATTTCATATCTTCTGCGGTTAAGCCAGTAGGATACCCTGGTCCTCCTGCTAAATACAATACCGGCGAGGTTGGAGGAAATAAACGAGAATTTTTTATGACCACGACTGGCAGTTTCAACTTTATGTTTTGACCGTCGGCGGGAAAAAAGTAGGCACAATTGACAGTTTTCGCGGTGGGTATGTTAAACCAACAAGGAGTCCATTTTAGCTGCGAATTATTTGCTAAAACTACTGGGTTAGGTAGAGTCTCTTTGGCGAAAATAACTGTGGCAATTAACAGGGTGGGAAGTAGTAATACGAAGCGGGTGAGTTTTTTATAATTCATAAGGTTTGTAATATCGCTGGCAGATTTGACAACTTTCGAAAAGTTGTCAAATCGAAATCGGTTGCAGATTTGACAACTTTCGAAAAGTTGTCAAATCGAAATCGGTTGCAGATTTGACAACTTTCGAAAAGTTGTCAAATCGAATCGCTGGCAGATTTGACAACTTTTCAAAAGTTGTCAAATCGAATCGGTGCTTACCCCTTCATCGTGCTAATGTCGTCCACGTTAATCGTATTCTTGTTACGGAATAAAACGACTAAAATAGCTAGTCCAATCGCTGATTCGGCGGCCGCTACGGTGAGAATGAAGAAGACAAAAATTTGTCCAGTCATATCGGCGTTGAAATGAGAAAAAGCAATGAAATTCAAGTTGACGGCGAGTAACATGAGTTCAATGCACATCAAGATAATAATCAAGTTTTTGCGGTTCAAAAAAATGCCGGCAACGCTGACACAGAATAAAACAGCACTGAGGATAAGCACATCAGATAAGATAAGTGGGCCCATGAGTATTAGTCCTTTGGTTCGGCGGGTAGGCTGATCAGACGGAGGCGGTCTTCACGACGCACTCTGACTTGTTGTTCCGGTTTTTGGTATTTAGCGCGAGTGTGTGGACGCATGGTAAGTGCAATCGCGGCTACCATCGCCACTAATAGAATGAGCGCAGCGATTTCGAACGGATAGAGATAAGCGCTGTATAACAGTTGCCCCAATTGTTCAACATTGGGGATATTAGTGGCAGTAACCGTCGTCGCCAAGCCGGTTTTCCAGTGACTGACCACCATAATCATTTCAATTAAAATCAAAATACTGACGGCGAAACCAACGGGTAAATATTTGGCAAAACCTTCGCGTAAAGGTGCCAGGTTAATATCTAGCATCATCACGACGAAGAGGAATAATATCATCACCGCACCAACATAAACCAGGATGAGGGTGATAGCGAGAAACTCTGCTTGAAGCAATAGCCAAATGGCGGCAGAGGAGAAAAATGCCAATACCAAAAATAAGGCGGCATGAACCGGATTGCGTGCCGTGATGACACGGAAGGCGGCAAGAGTAAGTGTGGCTGCAAAAAAATAAAAGATAAGTTTAGTTGCCATAGTGTGTTTCAGTCATGGTGAATAGTCGTGAATGGTCAAAAGTAATTGTTGTTAAGTAGGAGGTATCCTACGCGCCATTTTGGCAGTTGGTGTTTTCTCAAAGAGTACGTAGGACGACGCACCCTACTGTTTAGTTTTAAATTACCACCAGCTTGTTTTCCTCTTTCGTTCTACCAATTGGTCATTTTGGTAGATTCGTTCGGCCATCAAATTACCGTTTTTATCGTATTCTTTAGTCACTCCGTTTAACTTACCGTTGTCAAAATGGTGGACTAGCCATTTTTCGCCGGTTCGATAGTAAATAGTAGCGGCTATGGGTAGCCCTTCTTCAAATTCCCAATCACCTTGTAGATTGCCATTATTGTAGTAGCCTTTGGCATTTCCATGTTTCTTCCCACCTTTATAATTGCGTTCAGCTTTTTTTTGGCCATTTTGATAATACTCTACTTCTAATCCTTCTCGTTTGCCATTGAGCAATACTCTTTCATTATGGAGTTCTCCCGTGGAATAATATTCGATTTGAGTTTCCAGCTTGTTGCTTTTACTATCGTACTTCATCTCGTATTCTAGTTGACCATTAGCACGATAATCTCTTTGAAATGATAATTTACCTTTATCATAGGTTTTTTCTGATTTCACTTCGCTGGTTTCATAATATTCTCGGTAAGGCCCGTCTAGTTGATCATCCAGATAGCTTTTTTCAAAATGCAAAATACCACCTTCATAATATTCTTTTTTAATTTCGTGTGCTGGTGGTACTGGTAATTCTGGAGGTTGTGAATGGGCTATGGCAGTTACGGTCAATAAAAATAATAGTAAGAGGAATTTTGGGTATAACATGAAATTCACCTCCGGTTGCGGTTGATAGATGATTTGGTTAGTTTTCTCCTATGCTCGGTTGCAATCCAACGTTGAACTGCTATTTGTTATCAATAAGTTGAACTTAGATTTGAACTTAGATTTGACAACTTTTTTAAAGTTGTCAAATCTGTGGTAGTTTTAGATTTGACAACTTTTTTAAAGTTATCAAATCTGTGGTAGTTTTAGATTTGACAACTTTTTTAAAGTTGTCAAATCTGTGGTAGTTTTAGATTTGACAACTTTTTTAAAGTTGTCAAATCTGTGGTAGTTTTAGATTTGACAACTTTTTTAAAGTTGTCAAATCTGTTAGCGATATTTCGCATCACTGGCCCGGTCGGCCGCAATTTGTGTTTCTAAGCGGTCACCCAGCGCTAATAGTTTATCTTTAGTTATCAATAAATCACCCCGTTGCTGGCCATGATATTCAAATAAATTAGTTTCGACAATCGAGTCGGTTGGGCAAGATTCTTCACAGAAGCCACAGAAAATACATTTCACCATATCAATTTCATAGCGAGTAGTGCGACGGGTGCCATCTTCTCGCGGGGCGGCTTCTATCGTAATCGCTAACGCCGGGCACACGGCTTCGCACAATTTACAGGCAATGCAACGCTCCTCGCCATTGGGATAACGACGTAACGCATGGTGGCCACGGAATCGAGGTGACAGTGGCGTTTTCTCTTCTGGGTATTGGAGGGTAATTTTCTTCGCGAAGAAATACCGTCCTGTAACGCTCAGGCCCTGGAATAATTCCCATAAAAATAGACGTTTGATGTAGTTAGTCACCGTATTCATAAAAGTTCACCTCAGTTAAACCACGGGGGTAGTTTGATTAGTACCGCTAAACCAATCACGACGATCCAAACGAGAGTGATGGGGATAAATATTTTCCAGCCTAAGCGCATGATTTGGTCATAGCGATAGCGCGGGAAAGTGGCGCGGAACCATAGATAGAGGAGTAGGAAGATAGACATTTTACTGACTAACCAAAAGACTCCTGGGACGCGGTCGGTCAGGGCTCCTAAATAGGGAAGACCCTGGAAGGGGGACAGCCAGCCGCCTAAAAACATAGTACTGGCCAGTGCCGCTATCAAAATCATGTTGGCATATTCGGCTAGGAAGAAAATCGCAAATAGCATTCCCGAATATTCAACATGAAAACCGGCGACAATTTCGGATTCTCCTTCGGCTACATCAAAAGGTGAACGATTGGTTTCGGCAACACCAGAGATGAAGTAAATGACAAATAAGGGCAGTAGTGGTAGCCAGTACCAGTGTAACAGACTGCCATTTTGTGCTAACACGATCTCTTTGAGGTTGAGGCTACCGGCAGCCATGATGACTCCGACCAGGGCAAATCCCATGGCGATTTCATAAGAGACTACTTGTGCCGCGATCCGTAAGGTACTTAATAAGGCATATTTCGAGTTCGATGACCAGCCGGCGAGGATAATGCCATAGACTCCCAGAGAAGTCATGGCGAGGATGTAAAGTAATCCCACATTGATGTCTGATAACACCCATTTTTCGGAAAATGGTATCACGGCCCAGGCCGCAATGGCCGGTGCAAAGGCGAGAGTGGGGGCAATCACAAATAAGAAGCGATTGGAGTTAGTGGGAATGATAATTTCTTTAAACATCAATTTGACGGCATCGGCCAGAGGTTGGCCAAAGCCGCGTAGCTTATTGATTAACGGCAACGGAATGTTGACCCGATTGGGGCCTAGCCGTACTTGCATATAGCCAATGATTTTGCGCTCGGCTAGGGTGAGGTAGGCTACGCCTATCATCAGCGGTACCAGAATGGCGATGATGTAGAGTAAAATGGTGACTAGGTAAATAACAGTTTGCATTGTTTCGTGATCAAAATTTCGTGTTGTGTAGTCAATAGTTAGAAAAAGATTTGACCAGATTTGACAACTTTTTTAAAGTTGTCAAATCTAAGTGCAAATCTAAGTGCTCAAGATTTGACAACTTTTTTAAAGTTGTCAAATCTAAGTGCAAATCTAAGTGCTCAA
>DZAL01000119.1:0-4689 GCA_022729575.1 Thiomargarita sp. | reverse complement strand
GATTTGACAACTTTTTTAAAGTTGTCAAATCTAAGTGCAAATCTAAGTGGTCAAGATTTGACAACTCTAAGTGCAAATCTAAGTGGTCAAGATTTGACAACTTTTTTAAAGTTGTCAAATCTAGGTTCAAATCTAAGTGGTCAACTCTATTGTTCCATGCCAACGGCCCAAATCAATCGGTGCCAGTTGTCCTGCATAAATGAGTGCGCTGTCGTCTGGCACTCGCTCGTCAATCACTACAGGTAACGTGACGGTGGCACCATTTTGTTTCACTTGAGCCGTGCGACCCGCACTTAAGCCCATTTGGGTAGCTACTTTGGCATTGAGATGTACTCCAACGGCTTGAGTAGCATCGACGGTTTGTTGTAATGCTGGCGCCCGCCGGACTAGAGCGTCGGTGGCATAAATAGGCATTTCCGTAATCCGTTGGAGTCCATTAACCGTCATACTTTCTAAGTTATCAGGAATTTGCCAAGCTAATTTAGTTTCGGGTAATTTATCTCCTACTTGAGCACGTAATTCGTCCCGCACTTCGTTCGAAGCGAGGTAATCGAAGCCGCCTAAATCTAGCAAATTGCCTAATACTCGCAATATCTTCCAGCATGGCCGGGCTTCGCCTGGGGGCGTAACCGCGCCGGTAAAACTTTGCCATTTGCCTTCGACATTGACATAAGTGCCAGAGGTTTCTGCAAATAAAGCGAGAGGTAACATGACGTTGGCATAACTCTCGATGGCCGGGGTCCGATAGGCAGTTAACGAAACTACGAAATCCGCTTGCTTTAAAGTGGCCAGCGCGGTGGCACCATAGCAACTATCTAATTCCGGTTCTAAGCCTAATAGCAGATAGCCTTTTAAACCTGCCGTAAGCATGGCTTGAGCAGTCCAGCCTAACGGTGCGATGGCACCACCGGCAGGACCACGATGTGGCACTACACCGGCTAACCAAGCTCCTGCGGTATTACTGGCGCCGCCTAAATAACCCAAAGTGGCTTGGCTTAACTTGGCAATCGTGGCGGCTAAGGCGCGAATGATAGCCGCTTGTGGATGCGCGGTGGCTAGATTTCCTAACAACACGGTCCGCTTATTTCCACTCCGCAACACTTGAGCGAGTGCCCGTTGATTCTCGGTAACAGTCACTGTCGTCAGTAAAACTTGCATCCTTTCTGGAATCAACGTGCCTGATTTTTCCAGTAACGCTTTGGCCAGCCCGGCTAAATTTTCCACTAGCAAGGCGGGAGGAGTAATCAATTTTTCCGCGATGGCAAAATTAAATTCATAGTCCACCGGATTAACTAAAGCAATTTTGGCTCCTTTTAAAGCGGCTTTTCGTAATCGATGATTGAGCAAAGGTTGCTCTTTTCGTAAATGGCTACCGATGAGTAATACGGCCTCACAGGTTTCCAACTCGACTATCGTTTGCCCCAAATAGGGGAAGAGCGGAGATTCAGCATCATCACTAAAATCCATCTGTTGCAGACGATGATCCAGATGAGGACTGCCCAAACCACGCATTAGTTTTTGTAATAAATATAATTCTTCTATCGTCGCGGTTGGAGTAGCTAACGCTCCTACGGCACTACTATTATTGGCTTGGATAACTTGTTTCAAACCAGTGGCGGTGTAGGTCAAAGCGGTTTCCCAATCCGCTGGGTGCCAGTGGCCGTCTTTCTTAATCAGAGGAGTCGTCAACCGGTCCGCCGCGGCTAAACCCTCATAACTGAAACGGTCACGGTCTGAAATCCAAACTTCATTGATCGCTTCATTTTCTCTAGGTGCCACTCGCAATACTCGATTACGTCGAATATGTAAATCAATGTTAGAGCCTACCGCATCATGAGGTGCGATGGCTTCACATTGTTGCATTTCCCAGGCGCGGGCCGAAAAACGGAAAGGTTTAGCCGTTAAAGCCCCCACTGGACATAAATCAATCATATTGCCAGATAATTCTGAAGTGACATTATGCTCGATATACGTACCAATAAGCATATCTTCACCCCGTCCAGTCGCTCCAAACTCTTGAATACCTGAAATTTCTTGACTGAAACGCACACAACGAGTACAGTGAATACAGCGGGTCATTTCAGTGGCAATCAATGGCCCCAAATTTTTATCAAACACTACCCGCTTTTCTTCGGCATACCGCGACGTATCTTTACCATAACCCACTGCAATATCTTGTAATTCACATTCTCCCCCTTGGTCACAAATGGGACAATCCAAAGGGTGATTAATTAACAAAAACTCCATCACGGCTTTTTGGGCCGCCAGAGCTTTAGGAGAACGAGTCCATACTTTCATGCCGTCCATCACTGGCGTAGCACAAGCAGGCATAGGCTTAGGGGCTTTTTCTACTTCTACCAAGCACATACGACAACTGGCTGCCAGCGAAAGTTTCTTATGATAACAGAAACGGGGAATGTCAATGCCATGAGCATCGGCGATTTGAATCACCATCATACCCGCTTCTGCTGGATAAGATTTACCATCTATTTCAATCGTTACCATTCTTAATTTACCCGTGTCAGTTTAGACTGGTGCAAAGCACCAAAGTCACTACGCATTCCACCTCTATAACCTTATAGTAGGTATTAATTTATGCTGTTTTGGGAAAATTTGCCAAAACACTGGCTACAGATAAGGATAGAGCTTATTGCGCCTATTCTATTTTACCATAACCTAATTTTTTCTTAAAGGCCAAAAAAGATTTGACAACTTTTCGAAAGTTGGTCAAATTTGCAAAAAACATCTGTTTAATTAATTTTACACCCGTATTTATCCACTGTCTATATGTTAACTATAAATGAATGAATGACAAAAAAGTTTGTTACCCTAATTTTTATTAGGCCATAGTTATTCTGATGTCGTTTTAAATGGCGATTGTTCGTCATTAAAATTCTAACTGTATTAGGCTGGTTTAGTCAAAGTAAAATTACCTAAGTTTTTAATAGGTATTGACTTTAATTTCCAAATATAATCCTTACCTATTTGTTCGGCAATGAATTTGGCCAGTAGGGATAACACCCCTTCGATGGGTGTTATCCCTCAGAGTTCAAGTACAACAGTGGGTAGTCCCTCCAAACCAATGGAGGTGTTAAAATTCAATGGGTTATCAAAAACCAAAGGTTAAGATTTCCTAAACGTTGCCGTTTAGGAAAGCGAAAACAGGTGGTAGTGATGACAAGTGGAAGCACTGGCAGTCCTCAAAGGACTGCCAGTCCTAAGTTCTCCGCCAAATTTCTTCACTACCAACATGGTTAAAATGTTCTAAATTCGTCAAAAAGGGATACCCCCTGCGAAGGGTCTTTTAATACCTCCATTGGTTGGTAGGGACTACCCAAATCTGGTTCACCACCGAGGCGTCGCCTTACCCGGATACCGATGTGCCAATCGGCTTAGGACCGATTTGACAACTTTTGAAAAGTTGTCAAATCTCACCCACAGGGCATGACTATCAAAAAATCTTGACAACTTGGCCCAACTCACTTATTATGGATAGTCTTCTGAGACCATGTAGAGACCACGTAGGTTGGAGTGAGCGAAGCGAATTCCAACACGGCTTCTGATGAATCAATGGTTGGAGTTCGCTTCGCTCACTCCAACCTACGCAAACTTGACGAAATGGTGAAACCCAATCCAAATGAGAAAACCTAAACTATATTTAGAAACCTCGGTGTGGAACTTCTGTTTTGCCGACGATGCCCCGGACCGAAAACTGGCCACTTTGCAATTCTTTGAACAAATTAAGCTAGGGGCGTATGACATTTTTATCTCAAACATGGTGGTTGAGGAAATTGCTGAAGCTACCGTGAGAAAAAGAGAATTACTCTTTCATCTGCTGGCGGAATATCAGCCTCACAAACTGGCTATTCGTGACACCGTGCTAGAATTAGCACACCAATACCTAACACAAGGTGCGTTGCCGGTGGTTGCCGAAGCCGACGCGATACATGCGGCAGTGGCAACCGTCCACGAATTAGACGCGCTAATTAGTTGGAATTTAAAACACCTGGCTAACCTCAACAAAATGGCTAAAATCAATGCGGTGAACCTAGCCTGCGGTTATACCAAGAAATTAGAACTAATCACACCCTTGGAGGTGATAAATAATGACTAATTATCAAGAAGAACCCTCGTTACTGGAAGTCCGTGAATGGAAAGAACGGTGTCGCCAGCGAAGAAGTCAATTGACTGACAAAGAATACTTAAACCAACTTCAACAACTGGTGGAACGAGTCAGTGTGGAATATCAACTGAATTTACCCACCGTGACGCTGTCTGCGGTTAATTTATAAGCCCGCGTAGATTGGACTAAGCCCGCAGCGTTCGCGTAGGTTAGAGTTTCTGATGAATTAATTGTTGGAGTTCGCTTCGCTCACTCCAACCTACGCGGGCTTAGAATCGCCGAAGTTTCCTAAACTTGTGAGGTTTAGGAAACCTAAAACTGGTAACGTTTAGGAAAGTTAGCACCTGGATTTTAATATCTCCATTAGTTGGTAGGGACTACCCACTAATTAACCCACTAAAATAGTTTTCTTAGAGCGGGAATAGCTACCTAAAAGATAAGTTGGAATCTAAACCAAATTCTGATAACTCACCTTACGCACCACCACCCCCGGCCCCTCCTTGGTAAGGCGGCAATGCCATTAAGTTAAGCCTGCCAAAGAAACCTTGAAGGTCTAAAACCAGACC
>DZAL01000437.1 GCA_022729575.1 Thiomargarita sp. | reverse complement strand
CGGTGAAATCGGCCAGTAGTGGACAAGGTTTAGACCGGGTGTTTCTGACCGGCATTTCGCCGGTGGTACTCTCGGATTTAACCAGTGCGTACAATGTCGCTAAAAATATTTATCTGGAAGAGGAGTTCAATGACCTTTGTGGGTTTCGTGAAGAGGAGATAAAACTAGCCTTGCAGCAGATGGTTAACGACGGTGGGTGGCCGCCGTCACGGGTGGCCGAAGCACTTGACCTGATGCGAACCTTTTACAATGGCTATTGCTTTACCGAACCCTTGACTCAGTTGGTCTATAATCCGACGATGTCGCTGTATTTTTTGGAGTATTTCCAAAAACATGGCCGTTATCCTCGCCAAATGCTAGATAATAATTTGGCGACCGACCGTGGCAAACTGACTTACATTTCTCAATTGCCCAATGGGGAATCGTTACTGTGGCAAGCCTTGGGTGAAGATGGCCAGGTGCAGGTGGCTCAATTATCCGACCGCTTTGGGGTGGAGGATATGTTGAACGCGGTCAAAGACCGAACTTTTATTGCTTCCTTGTTGTATTATTTTGGGGTGTTAACCTTGAATGGGGATACCCCGCACGGGAATTTGAGTCTGAAAATTCCCAATTTAGTCAGTCGCCAGCTTTATGCCGAGCGGTTAGTGGAGGGACTGTTGCCCTCCTTACCAGAACGGGAAGCGGCAGTAAAAGTGGTGAACACCGTTTGTCAACAGGGTGACTTACAACCCTTGTGCGAATTTGTGGAAACCCATTGTCTCAATCGTCTGGACAATCGTGACTATTCCTGGGCCAATGAACTGACCCTCAAAACCGCTTTCCTGGCCCTGTTATCTAGTCAAAATATTTTTTACTTCGTCGATTCGGAAACCGTGTTGTCGCGGCAATATGCCGATTTGACTTTGATGGTACGCCCCGATATGCGCAAATATCAGTTATTAGACTTGTTGTTAGAGTTCAAATATCTGAAGTTAGAGGAGGTTAAATTGAGTGGTCAAGAGCTGAGAGAATTGAGCGCGACCGCACTTTGGCAATTAAAACCCGTGGTGGCGAAATTATCGCAAGCCCGCACCCAGTTGCAAACTTATCGGGCCACCTTGCAGGCGAGATATGGAGA
>DZAL01000302.1 GCA_022729575.1 Thiomargarita sp. | reverse complement strand
CTATCTGAACAATTCCCGCGGGCGTGATTGAAATAAACGCATCTCCAAACGTGAACTCGACCTTTACCTGGCCCAAGGCTTCTAGGTACTTACCTATTTCGTTAATCTCACTGGCCGTAGTTTTCTGGCTATCACCTAATTTAGCAATAATCCCTTTTAGGCTATAGTAGCCCGTTTTATTCTTCAACTTGAGGAAGTAGAGTTCTACCAAGACATATTTCGTCAGTAACTCTTTGTATTTGTATTGGTATTTCTGGTTCATAACTAGCCTTTAATCAATTTAAGGTAGTTCCTCCAAAGATAATGAAGGTTTTCTTCTCGTTCCCACGCGCTAGCGGTGGGAATGTCGTCTGGACGCGCCAGCGTCCCTTTCCCGCAACGTTGGCGCGTTGCTCACGGCATTCCCACGCTGGCGCGTGGGAACGAGATAAAGGCGGGAATATCCCCTGAGATTCAGGTAGTGCTTACTCCCCTCCTTACCAAGGAGGGGTTGGGGGTGGTTGAGTTAACTGTGCGTAAGGTGAGTTTTACAATTTGGCAAACACCTCTTCCGCGGCTTTTAAAGTAGCGTCTATATCTGCGTTCGAATGTGCAGAGGAGATAAAACCGGCTTCAAAGGCGGAAGGGGCTAAGTAAATGCCTCGTTCTAACATGCCATGAAAGAATTTTTTAAAACGTGCCACGTCACAGGTGCTGACTTGGGTAAAATTCTCCACGGTGGCGGCGGTGGTAAAAAATAGACCAAACATGCCGCCCACGGCGGTACCGAGCAGAGGAATTTTGGCGACTTTGGCTCGGTCTAATAAATCTTGTATAAACATTTCGGTTTGTACACTTAATTCGACAAAAAAACTGGGATCCGAAATAATTTTCAGGGTAGCTAATCCCGCGGCCATGGCAATCGGATTGCCCGATAAGGTGCCGGCTTGATAGACGGGGCCTAGCGGGGCCAGTTGTTGCATAATCTCCTTTTTTCCGCCTACCGCACCTACGGGCATTCCACCGCCGATCACTTTACCTAAGGTGGTCAAATCCGGGGTGACTTTATAATAAGCTTGCGCTCCGCCTAAGGCCACGCGAAAGCCGGTCATCACTTCGTCAAAAATCAAGACACTGCCGTGTTGCTGACAAACTTCCCGTAGTCCTTCTAAGAAACCAGGGACTGGTGGTATACAATTCATGTTGCCGGCCACTGGTTCCACAATGATGGCAGCAATTTGTGACCCCCATTGGGTAAATACTTGGTGAACGGCGTTTAAGTCGTTGTATTCTATTGTAATTGTTTGCTCGGCTAACGCCGCGGGTACGCCAGGGCTATTCGGCAATCCTAAGGTGAGGACTCCGGAGCCGGCTTTGACCAATAAGGAGTCGACATGGCCATGATAACAGCCGGTAAATTTAACAATTTTATCTCGTCCGGTGTAACCGCGGGCTAGTCGAATTGCGCTCATGGTGGCTTCGGTGCCAGAATTAACCATTCGTACCAATTCAATGGAAGGTACTAATTCACAAATGGTTTTAGCCATTTCGGTTTCTAACACGGTTGGCGCACCAAAACTTAATCCTTTGGCCGCGGTTTCTTGTACGGCGCTGATGACTTTGGGATGAGCATGGCCGATGATCATGGGTCCCCAGGAACCTACATAGTCGATGTAACGTTGGCCTTCCACATCATAAAGATAGGGGCCGGTAGCCCGTTCAATAAAAATAGGGTCGCCGCCGACTCCTTTGAAGGCTCGTACTGGGGAGTTGACTCCGCCGGGAATATATTGTTGTGCTTGGATAAAATGTTGATGTGAAGTGGTCATAATTGCCTCTTAGTTTAAAATTCATGGTCCAAATCTTGATTTGGACTCCAATTTTACGCGCCTAGACTAATGCCGACCAGCCTGGCGGTTTCTAACCAGGGATGATTTGGTGGAATTACTTTACGTTGGCCTACCACTTCTTCTAAGGGCACCGGTACCACTTGTTCTCCTTGAAAAGCTAACATTACGCCAAAAATGCCTTCGTTAATCATGGAAGAACAAGCCGTCCCTAAGCGAGTGGCCAATAAACGATCGGCGGCTGATGGCGTACCACCGCGTTGTAAATAACCTAAAATCGTGACTCGTGATTCTAAACCGGTTAACTGTTCCAAGGCTTTGGAGAGTCGCAACGTATTATCCACTTGTTGCTCTTCTAATTCGGCCAATTCAAGTTTCGCTTCGCGCTTTTGGGTTTTATTTCTCGCGGCCTCGACCGTTTGCTTCACCTCTTGCCAACGCGCTACATCATCCATGGTGCGAGCTCCTTCGGCTACGGCTACAATACTAAAGTTTTTGCCGGCCCGGCTCCGTTGTCGAATGGCATCGGCCACGAGTTTTATATCATAAGGCAGTTCTGGAATGAGAATAACATTCGCTCCTCCAGCAATGCCGGCACCTAACGCTAACCAACCGGCGTTATGTCCCATAATTCCAACCACGACAATACGATGGTGACTGTGGGCGGTGCTATGCAAACGGTCAATGGCTTCCGTCGCAATACTCATCGCGGTATCAAACCCAAAGGTCATATCAGTCATTCCCACATCATTGTCAATGGTCTTGGGGAGCGTAATAATATTTAACCCTTTTTGTGCTAACCGCAACGCATTTTTTTGCGTCCCGCCGCCACCAATACAGACGAGGGCATCCAGATGATGTTTATGGTAAGTATCAATCATCGCTTCAGTCATATCTAACATTTTGCCGCCAATCGGCATTTTATGCGGTTTATCTCGACTGGTGCCTAACAAGGTGCCGCCAATGGTCAAAATTCCAGAGAGTGCAATTTCATCTAGGCGAATAATACGATTGGCCATCAGTCCACGAAAACCGTCGCGAAAACCAATGACCTGCATTCCATAAGTACCAATCGCCGATTTGCCAACTGCGCGAATGGTGGCATTCAAGCCTGGACTATCGCCCCCGGCGGTAAGTATTCCAATAAATTTTGGCATATTTTTTGTCTTCTCCCGGAACAGATTTGACAACTTTTTAAAAGTTGTCAAATCTAAGTTTAAAAGTTGACAACTTTTTGAAGGTTGTCAAATCAAGAGTTTGAAATTTAACAACTTTTGAAAATTGTCAAATTTAGGAAAGATTTGACAACTTTTTGAAAGTTGTCAAATCTAAACATTACTTACTGATAAAATAATATCAAATTTAACTACGAATTTAACTACAAAAAAAACTTATTTCTATGCGTGACGAATTAAAGCATCAAAAAAATTTACAGGAGTTGTTAGGACAAGTCATTGATTTGCTGAAAAAACAACAGTTAGTCGAGGCATTAGTTCATAAACAAGATACTCCCCGGCAAGAATTAGTGCAATCTTTAGTAGAAAGACAACATCTGGCAGAACTTCAGAACAAACTGGATAGTCTTCATCCGGCGGACGTAGCATTTATTTTAGAAAATCTCTCGTTGAAACAAAGAAAAATAGTCTGGGATTTAGTAAAAGTAGAACATGACGGGGCGATTTTACTAGAAGTCTCAGATGCGGTGAGAGAAAATTTAATCGAAGACATGGAAAACAGTGAAATCATAGGCGCGGCTAAACACCTGGATTCTGATGAAATTGCTGATTTAGTGCCTGCGTTGCCTAAAGATATGGTGTTGGAATTACTTACCTCGTTAGACAGTCAAAATCGGGCCCGAGTTCAATCGGCCTTAAGTTTTCCCGAAGGGACGGTGGGGGCTTTGATGGATTTCGACCTGATTACGATTCGGTATGATGTTAGTTTAAATGTGGTTTTACGTTCTTTACGTCGCCGTAGAGAATTACCTAAACACATCGCCCAATTATTTGTAGTGGACCGCGCAGGTAATTTAAAAGGATTGCTATTGTTGCGAGACTTACTTCTACATGATCCAGAAATTTTAGTCGAAGAGGTGATGGATAAGGAACCGTTCTTTTTCTACACCAATGAATCAGCGCGAGAGGCTGCGTTAGCGTTTGAACGATATGATTTAATCTCTTCGCCGGTGGTTAATTCACATCATCAATTAGTGGGTTGTTTGGAAATTGATGCGGTGGTCGATTTTGTACAAGAAACTTCTCAAAAGGAGATGCTTAGTCAAGTCGGTTTACAAGAGGAAGAGGATTTATTTGCCCCGATTTGGAAGAGTGCTAAAAATCGCTGGGTTTGGTTGGCGGTGAATATTTTAGTGGCGTTTATTGTTTCACGAATCATTAGTGTATTTGAAGCCACGATTGAACAAGTGGTCGCGTTAGCCACGTTAATGCCGATTGTGGCCAATATTGGTGGTAACACGGGCAATCAAACCATTGCGCTGATTATTCGAGGGTTGGCGTTTGACCAAATTCATGCTAATAATTTTTGGCATTTGTTGTTCAAAGAAGTGGGGATTAGTTTAATGAATGGCGTGTTATGGGGGAGTGTCGTGGGATTATTTGCGTTTCTGCTCTATCATCAATTTTCTTTGGCATTAGTTATGATTACGGCGATGATCTGCAATTTATTGGTGGCTTCTCTGGTTGGGGTATTTGTGCCGGTGATTCTCCATAAACTTGGTCGGGACCCCGCCATTGGTAGTAGCGTGATGCTAACCGCGATGACTGATAGCATGGGATTTTTTATTTTTTTGGGATTGGCGACGATATTTTTATTGTAATTG
>DZAL01000436.1 GCA_022729575.1 Thiomargarita sp. | reverse complement strand
TACGGCATCAGTGATAAAACGATCTATAACTGGCTCGGTACCAAAGCTCGCGGTACCGTAAGCATTCTCGGACATAACAAAGTGAGGAAAGAAAATGAACAGCTAAAACAAATCATCGGTGACCTCACGATCAAGATGTCTGTGGACGCTAAAAAAGGGCTCTCCAAGGTTTGGTAATTGGATTTTCAAGAACACACCAGTACTATAAGCATAGACAACCAGGCAAAAATTGGGAAACTAAACAACTGATAGAGACAGCACTTCGTGATCACCCTAGCTATGGACACAAACGTTTGACTATTCACCTTGGTATTAACAAGAAACGCGTATTACGTGTGATGCACCTGTTTGGGATTAAACCCTATCGCAGAGTAACTCCTAAGTTGTATAAAAAGCCTAAAGACAGTGTCTTCCCGAACTTGCTGATGACTGAATCACCGCTTGGTCCTGGTGATATCTATGCGAGTGATTTCACGTATCTGAAATACTACGGACGGTGGGTGTATGTGGCCACAGTACTCGATGTATTTACTCGGGAGATTGTTGGTGTCTCGGTCTTAACCACGCACCATACGCAGCTCGTATTAAACGCTCTTGGTTCGGCAGTGTTGCATCGGGCACCACCACGGATTATTCACTCGGATCAAGGAAGTGAATATACTTCTTCAGACTATACCAATCTCGTGCAGTCACTGAAGATTCAGCAGTCTATGAGCGCTCCTGGCTGTCCTTGGGAGAATGGGTATCAGGAATCATTTTATAAAGGGTTCAAATTAGATCTTGGCGATCCACATCGCTTCGCTACTCTTGGTGAATTGGTGGCGGCTGTATACCAGACGATTAACTACTATAATCAAAAGCGGATACACTCTGCTTTGAAACTTCCGCCGCGGTTGTTTAAAGAGCAACATGATGTATCATTAATGGACTTAGAAAAGGTGTCTTAATTTTGGGGTACCTTCCAGTAGCCAGCTAAACGACAATTCCACCCAATTGGGTGGAATTGTCGTTTAGCTGGACTTACTGGCATTCATGAGGCATTTAAGCCTCTCAGTAGGTCTCGCTAGACTGTGCTCTCGCCAGGAATCGAACCTGGAGCGCTGGTACCGCAAACCAGCATTTTA
>DZAL01000118.1 GCA_022729575.1 Thiomargarita sp. | reverse complement strand
CGAGGTCTTTCAGACCTCGGAGGTTTAGCCGAACCTGACAATTAGCCCGTGTAGGGTGGGCAAGTGTTTATTTGCCAACCTTCTAACTCCAATCGGCGAAGAAATGGTGGGCCACGATAAACCTGTTGCCCACCCTACCTAACTTTTCGGAGCGGCTACCTGGTTTTGATAAGTACTGAAGCAGAAATTCGGCGGTATTTTCCCTCACCTCTCCCAAATGGGCGAAAGCACATACGAGAAAATTTCTGCCACATTGCATCGCTACCAAGAATTTTACTCTATCACACCATGAATCACACTGAAGAACTTAAAAGACAACTCAAAGTTGCTTTAACCGAAAAACCGCTTGATTATGGACGAGTATTAACTTTATCTAGTGAATTAGCCCGTCAAGACCAGGAAAATGTCCGTTTCTCGGTGGATGCTAGTCATATCAGTCGACTGGGGTTAGAACTGGTGGCAAAAAAGGAGACTGCGGTGGCCGAATTGGTGAAGAATGGTTATGATGCCGATGCTACCGAAGTGACACTGATTTTCAAAAATTCTCAGCACCCAGGCGGTACGTTAGAAATCCGTGATAACGGCGTGGGCATGACTCGTCAACAACTGATAGACGGTTTTATGCGACTCTCCACTCCTCACAAAATAGACCAGCCACAGTCAGAAAGATATAAGCGTACCCGGGCTGGCCGAAAAGGTATCGGGCGATTTTCGGCACAACGACTGGGTACTCAACTAACGGTTAAAACTCAACAACTAGATTCGCCAGTGGCATTACAAATCACCATTCACTGGGAAGACTTTGCCGAAAACCGCGAATTGATAAGCATTTCTAATCGAATTGTCACGGTTGACCCCAAAGACCAAGAGGCAGGGACAACACTCATTATTGACAACTTGAGAGAGGCTTGGAGTGAGGCCGAAATTAAACGAGTCTATCGTTATGTCTCCGAGTTATTGCAACCCTTTCCGCTGTCCCAAAATATTATTAGAAAGACTCCAGACGACCCTGGCTTTAAAGCGGTTTTCTATCAGCAACTCGCGGGCGAAAATACCGTGATTGCTGATGAAGAAACCATGATATTTAAGTATGCCCTCGCTGACATTGCAGGCCAAGTGGATAATCACGGGGTAGCCTCATGGTCGTTACGTTCGCAACGGTATCACATTGATGACACTGGACATGGACAACAAATAGGACTCGAAACCAATCCCTCTCAGGTCCTCAAAGCGGTCTTCTTCAAAGCCTATTTTTTCATAGACCACCCCGACTTATTGCCCAAGATCGTGAGAAGTCAGGTCCGAGACATTTTAAGAAAGCAGGGTGGAATTAAATTATATCGCAATGGTATTCGAGTACCACCGTATGGTGAACCATACAATGACTGGTTAGGACTAGATGCCCGAGAATCACTAGACCGACAAACACCGATTCCTTTTCGCAATAATACCTTCCTTGGTTTTGTTGAAATCACCGACCCGAATGGCGAACATTTTCAAGAAACGTCGAGTCGTGAGGGACTGATTGAAAATGAGGCGTTTAAAGAACTTCAAACTGTTATCTTTCGGGCCTTAACCGCAGCCGTGAGGAGAATCTGGGAAGCTCGTAGTACCGAACGTCTAAGTAAGTCATCGGCATCCGCTTCGGCTAAAACTAAAGAACCTGAACCTGCTAAAGAATCTCATGAAATTGTTAAATCACTAGAAACGGTGGTAGGTAACTTAGACCTGGGAAGCCCAACCGGTGAAGAGATTAAAGAACGTATCCTTAAACTCGGCGAGACGAGTCAAACTGTGCTGGAAGAAAATAACCTGTTGCGAATTTTGGCCAGTTTAGGGTTAACCATGGGTGAATTTACTCATGAGATTCGACATCCGCTAACCGCCATGGTAGCCAATCTGATGCGATTGAAGACTGATTTGGCGAACCAGCCAGAGGCTCTAAATATTTGCGCCGGCATAACCGCTAACCTGACCTCTCTGCAATCTTATGCCCGATATTTCGACGATGCCATTATTGCCAATGCGCATCATACCATGGAAGTTCAAGAACTCAGAGACATTATCAACGCTTTTGAAAGCGTCATCACTCCAGAATTGCAACGCAAACAGATTGAGTTCACCAAACAAATTTTCGGTTACGACCTGTTTACTCGCCCCATGCACCGTTCGGAATGGTCCTCCATTTTATTCAATCTGTTCACCAATTCGGTAAAAGCCATCAAACGGGCGCGGACCAAACCAGGTAAACTGCTAATTCGTGCTGGGGAGGCAAATAACCAATTATTTTTAGAATTTGCCGATAACGGCGATGGTATTCCAGAGGAATATCGTGACCGCATCTTCAATGCCTTTTTCACCACCAGCGCCGCACCGTCCCCTTATGCGTCTGAGACGGAACAGTTGACAGGTTCTGGTTTAGGTCTTAAAATTGTAAAAGACATTGTAGAATCCGCTGGTGGTGAGATTTTGCTAGTCACCCCCCCAGACGGTTATGTAACTGGTTTTCGTATTGAACTGCCTAAAGCTACCAAAGAGGAGATTCCTGAAGATGCTTATTAAATGTTTTTACCTAGATGATGAACCAGCCCAAACCGTGGCGCCGTTATGGCAACTGATTGAACAAGCCGCCAATCATCAACTTCAGTTTGACTATCAGCAACCCCTGAAAGATTTTGGTGAACAGGTGGCGATAATCAAGAAGGCTAAACCTGATATTCTGGTTCTGGATTTGCGTTTAAATGAAAATTCTAACGGGAATGGAGAAACCGCTGATTATCGTGGTTTGGCCCTGGCCCAGGAACTGCGTACCCGGATGACCGAAGGCAAAATGTCTTCTGTACCGATAGTGCTGTGGTCAATGCTGTCAAAGCTAAAACAATCATATAATAAGGATGACACGGCCCACCGTTTGTTCGATAGAGTTTATGTGAAGGACCAAGAGATAATTTCTCAACCTGATCAGGTCGCGTTGGAACTACAATCGTTGGTCAAGGGATACCAATTGATTGCGGAAGAGCGTAACAAAACTACCGTAAGATTTCACCAGATGCTGGGATTGCAGGGGAAAGAATCTGATTATTTGCACCCTGGCATCAGTGAACCATTCGCCACGAGAGATAAATATCCGGTGCATGAGTATGCCCGCTATATCTTGAGAGAACTGATTGACATCCAAGGTGCTCTTATCAGTGAAGCCGTGTTGGCAGCGCGTCTGGGCGTGGATCTTAAAACCTCCTCTGATTGGGATAAGTGCAAAAAACGGTTAGCTGCAACGTGTGCTTATCAGGGAGCGTTCCATGAGGCTTGGCCTCGCTGGTGGGCTTTCCCGGTGGAAGAATGGTGGCGAAACCGACCTAACCGGCCAGGGACTTTGCGGAGTCTGACCGCCAAGGAACGAGTGAAATTTTTACGTTCCACTACTCGCTTAACTCAGCTCCTACCTGCTGACTCCATTGGGGTGGGGTACAGCGAGCGTTATTGGACGATTTGTCAAGGGTTTGAACAACCTCTTGATGAAGTGGATGGTATTATGCTCAGTTTTCCTAATCAGAAAGTTTGGCAAGAACCTCTTTATCTCTCCATCGATGCCGCTTTAGAAAGAGTGGGTAAAGAAACAGGGTGGAGAATTTATCCGCTAGAGTATGAACGCTTCAATGACCTTAAAAAACGGATACGTGACAATGGCAAGAAAGACTCTCGATAAATTTCGCCATGATCGGGCTACTGAATTAGAAACATTGGCGCTGATACTTTTAACCGACGGGGTATGTAGTAATCCCTATCAACTTAATAATGCAGCTACCGTGTGCCGTAACAATAAGCCAAGAGGAGAAAATTCTTGGGGTTACTATCTGAATAGTTTGTTGTTTCAGGTAAAGACCCCACGACACACCTTGCCAAAGCAAATGGGTGATTATCTTGACGTAGAACTCAGTGTCTCTCTGAAAGGAGTTTGTGAAATTGATTCTGACGACCCCTTCCAACATGAACTGTCGGTCAGTATTGTCGTGTCAACCAATGAGGTTTCATCGGGACGAAAGAATCTCTGCGCCTGGCATCTGGACCGCCATATTGTGGAAAAAGGAGACCACGAATCTGAAGAAGTACACCCGCTTTATCATTTCCAATATGGTGGCAAACGAAGGTATGGGATTGAAAACTTGGGTAATGTTTTATTATTAGACCCACCGCGGTTGCTTCATCCTCCTATGGATGCGATACTCGCGGTTGACTTCGTACTTTCAAATTTTAGTGGAGCAACTTGGCAAAAACTTAAGGAGGAGGGAGACTATAAAAATCTGATTACCGATGCCCAGGAACTTTTTTGGAGACCTTATGTCAAATCGCTGTTAGCCGGATGGGGTAGTGCGCCAGAACGTAAAGGTCGCAATACTTTGCTATTATGGCCGAATTTGATTAAGATTGACCAGACTTAGGTTCTCACCTTACGCACTTTGGCGATACGCGGACGTTCTTCTGTGGTAAGTACTGAAGTAGAAATTCGGCGGGATTTTCCCTCACCCCCCGGCCCCTCTCCCAGAGGGAGAGGGGCGAAAGAAAATAGGAGAAGAAACGCCGTCTCACCTTAACCAGTCTCGTCCAAAGCTGAAGGTTTGGACTCCAACGCGGCTTAACTTAATGGCATTGGGGGAGTACAAAAATAGTAGAATGTTACTATAATGGCTATGGGTGTCAATTGAGTTGACTATAAATCATGTCCCGAATAGGAGCCATTGACCGATTTATTGCACACGGGAAAATCAGGTACGATATTCTCACGAATCAACAATTCTAGCGCAGGCCAGTTTAACCAACTGGGGTCCCGTGGATAATAACGATAAATTCTCCCGCCTTCGCCAAAGCGCACATAGCTGATAATCTCTCCTCGCCATCCTTCCACAATTCCTAACCCTTCCGCATCGCTGGCTGGCAGTGGCAAGGGAACTCGAATGTCACCGGTGGGTAATTCTATTAAAAATCGGTGAAGGAGATGTAGGGACACATGAATTTCAGCCATCCGTACCCGGAGCCGTGTTTGTACATCTCCTGCTTGGTAACACGGCACCTCGAAGGGAAAACGGTCATAAGGAGAATAAGGGGCATCTCGACGCACGTCAAATTGCTGACCGCTGGCACGTCCGACATAACCTAAACAGCCTAATTTAGTCGCCAGCGGTTGATGCAAAATGCCGGTGGTGGCTAGACGATCTTCTAAACCAGTATGACGTTCCAAGATGCCTTCTAATTGGTGTATTTCAGTATGCAATTCAGCGATTTGGTCAATCTGCTCCCGTTGGTTACTTTCCGTTAAATCGAAGCGCACTCCGCCGGGTATGATTGCATCCATCATCAAACGATGCCCAAAGACTTGTTGACTAAAACGTTGCCAACGTTCTCGTAAACGACTGCATTGGTAAAATGCAAAAGTAAAAGCGACATCGTTGGCAATCGCGCCAATGTCGCCTAAATGATTAGCGACTCGTTCGCGTTCGGCCATAATCGCTCGTAACATCAAGGCTCGCGGTGGTAGCGTGAGGTGGGTGGCCCGCTCCATGGCCAAACAAGCGGCCCAAGTGTGAGCAACGGTGCTATCACCAGAGACACGACCGGCTAATTTAGCTAATCCCTCGGCATCGCGTCCTTCGGCAATTTTTTCGATACCCTTATGTACGTATCCTAAATGCTCTTCCAAGTTCAACACGGTCTCCCCTACCGCTTGAAAACGGAAATGACCCGGTTCAATAATCCCCGCATGAACTGGGCCTACGGGAATTTCATAGACTCCGGTACCGTGTGCTTGTAAAAATGGATAATCGGCATCTGGGGGACTGACCGTGGGTACGGCCCAGCCTTCAGTGGGAAAATCTTTGCGCAAGGGATATTGGTCCGCGGGCCAGGCTTGGTGACGAGTCCAACGGCGGGGATCCGGATGTTCTTCAAACATTAAGCCAAATAAATCTTGTAAATGTCGTTCGACTCGATTGGTTGCCGGATAGAGTAAAGTTTGCGAAGCGAGTTTCGGTTGGGAGCGTGGCACCTCGGTTCGTAATACTAAATAATCGCCTTGTTTTTCATAACAGCTACTGACCATGATTGACCCGGTTTGGTCTTCTTCAAAGGGCAATAAACTGTCTTCAGCCCACAAAGCACTCCAGCGAAATTCTAATTGAGCTAATTGAGTGACACAGCGTTTCCAGTCTTCTTTGTCTACATGTAGTAAGTGGGCGGGGGCTAGCACGTAGAAAGAGCTTCCCCGGATTAGAACGTGTTCATTTTCCAACTGGCTGAGTAATTTGGGGAGCCAAGTAAACTGGGTCATAACAGTGAACTCCAAACTGAATTGCCAATGATAATCACGGTGGCTTGTTCAAACCATTGGTTTAAAAATAGCGGGATTGAAAGACCTAACCACAGTGCTAGGAGTAAATGAATGAAGACGGGTAGCATATTCGCCTGGATCGGCATTTGATTGGGCGGGGCTTCGCCATAAACCATGGGATGTAAGTGTTTGAATAAACCGACAAAAGCAATGATTAGCGCCATCACTAAAGGTAAAGTCAGCCAGGGCCAGGTTTTCATGGTGGCAATCAGGAGTAAAAATTCACTGGTGAAAATGCCAAAGGGGGGAAAACCAGCAATGGCCGCGGTACCAATGAGAAGTCCCCAGCCTATCGTGGGTTGAGTTTTTAAAAGTCCGCGAATGCGATCCATGTTTTGAGTGCCGGCGAGGTGCGACACATGTCCGACGGTAATAAACAAGGCGGATTTGGTGAGGGAATGAGCGGCCATGTGCAATAATGCACCAAAGGTGGCTAATGGATGGCCGAGGCCAAAGGCAAAGGTCATTAAGCCCATGTGTTCAATGGAGGAGTAACTAAATAGGCGTTTAATATCATGTTGTCGTGGTAAAAAGAGCGCGGCGACGACCACTGATAATAAACCAAATCCCATCATCAAATGACCGGCTAAATCAGTATTCAGGGAGCCATCGACCAGCGTTTTGATTCTGACTAAAGCATAGAGTGCGACATTGAGTAGCAAGCCTGATAATACTACGGACATGGGTGTAGGGCCTTCTGAATGCGCGTCCGGTAACCAGTTATGTAAGGGGACTAAACCGACTTTGGTGCCGTAGCCGACCAGAATAAATACGAAAGCAATGCTCATCACGGTGGCTTCTAGTTGCCCAGCATTCGCATGTAAGACCGTCCACGATAAAGCGTCGTTATGGTTAGAAATCACTTTTTCCGCGGCAAAATAAATTAACACGGTGCCAAATAAGGCTTGAGCAATGCCGACTCCGCATAAAATAAAATATTTCCAAGCGGCTTCGATTGCTTCCGGGGTGCGGTAGAGACTGACGAGTAGCACGGTGGCTAAGGTGGCGGCTTCCATCGCGACCCATAATAAGCCTAAATTATTGGTCGTCAGCGCTAGTAGCATGGAAAACATAAAGGCTTGATACATGATCTGAAATAAGCGCATGTGTTTAACACTAACGCGCCCATGCACGATTTCAGCGGCCATATAGGATTGGGCAAAAAAGGCAGTGCTCATACCGACTAGCGCGGTGATTACCACCAAGTAGATGTTGAAAGCGTCCAGAAAAAAGAACTTGTGAGCAGATAATTGGGGTCCCCTTTGCCAAACTTCCCAGGCGACCCAAATGGCGATACCAAAAGTGCAGGTGGAAATGATACTATTTAGCCAACCGGCACTGCGCCAATGGTGTTTTAAAGCCGCTGGGAGGAGCAATAAGATTCCGATTAAAGGGGTAAGTAGTAACCAATCAAGAGCGGTTAATGTCATAATTTTATTCGTTTATTCCAGTCATTTGTGGTACTTGGTTTCTGGTAGTGATGCAGTAGGTAGTGGTCGAGGTCTCAAACCTGACAGGTCTCGAAGACCTGTCAGGTTTAAACTACTACTTTGCCAGTCCTGAGCGACCTAAACTTCAGTTGACTCCGGCTTGGGCCAAAGTCAATTTACCGCTCACTTTATGCACGGTTAACTCAACTAACTCAACTACCCCCCAACCCCTCCTTGGTAAGGAGGGGGTAGGCACTACCTGAATCGCAGTGGATATTCTCCTCCTTAGTAAGGAGGGGCTGGGGAGGCGTAAGGTGAGTTGCCGTTGAGCCACCGGTTGAGTTTACACGCCTAACGCTTGTTTACACATTTGTATTAGAGCATGAGGAGCGAGTCCTAATAATAAAATCACTAGGGCATTGGCACTTAATGCGATTTTAAAATCCATCTTAGCGCAAATAGGAGTGGTGTCGTCGGCTTTTTCAAAATACATCATCCAAATAATGCGCAAGTAATAAAAAGCACCGATGATGGCAAAGATGACTGCGAGTACGGCCAACCAGACTAAATCGGCTTGGACTACTTGAGTTAAAACGGATAATTTGGCCCAGAATCCTAACAGAGGGGGGACGCCGGCCATGGATAGCATCAGAATCAACATCATGAAAGCATACCAGCTACTTCTTTCATTCAAGCCCTTCAGATGACTAATATTTTCGGCTTCAAAACCGGCGCGGCTGAGTAAGATAATTATGCCGAAACTGCCTAAGCTCATTAAACTATAGACGACGACATAAAACATGGAGGCGGCATAGCCGGCCGGGGTGGCGGTTAATACGCCTAGCATGAGATAACCGACATGGGCAATGGTAGAGTAGGCTAACATGCGTTTTAGATTGGTTTGAGCAATAGCAATCAAGTTGCCGGTAGCCATCGAGAGAATGGAGAGGAGAATTAATATTTGTTGCCAGTCCACGGCGATAGGTTGCAATCCATCCACCAGTACACGCATTAAAATCGCAAAGGCGGCTAGTTTAGGGGCACTGCTGATGAAGAGGGTGACGGCAGTAGGGGCTCCCTGATAGACGTCTGGAATCCAGACATGAAAAGGGACTGCACCTAATTTGAAGGCGAGGCCAACCACAATAAAAACTAAGCCGAAAATTAGCAAGGTGTGGTTGCCAAAGTCGGGGGATGCGATGATGGTGGCTAATGTGGTTAGGTCCAAGGTGCCAGTGAGACCGTAGAGAATGGAGATGCCATAAAGTAACATACCCGAGGCTAACGCACCTAGTACAAAATATTTCATGGCGGCTTCGGTGGCGGTTGGGGAGTCACGGTGCATGGCAACCATGGTGTATAGCGATAAGGAGAGTAATTCCAATCCGAGATAGATAGTTAACAGCGTGTGTGCTGAGATCATAATCATCATGCCGACAGTGGCAAAGAGTCCTAACACAAAGTATTCGCCTTTGAACATTTGGCGATCTTTCAAATAGGCGCGAGAATACAAGAATGCTAAGAAGACAATGATGAGGGCGACAAATTTTAGGATGGTGGCCATGGAGTCAATCACAAACATTCCATTCATTGCTAATAGGCGTTGTGGCGGATCGGTTAAGAGGACCAACAAAGCGGTCCCAATCAGGGTGCCTTGGGACAGTTGATAGGTCAAGTTACGCATTTGGTCTGGTAAATAGGCATCAATGGCTAAAATTAAACAGGACATTGTGACTATAAGAATCTCCGGTGATAAAATCATTAGGTCTGTGGTTACAAACGTTGGGGTCATGTCGCGATTTCCTTGAAATTAATTTAAAATTTAAAAATTTAAATAAAATTGAGTCGCCAACTAAAATTGGCCATTTTTTTGGAGTGGTAAAAGATTTGACAACTTTTTGAAAGTGGTCAAATCTAACTTAAAGATTTGACCATTTTTTGAAAGTGGTCAAATCTAACTTAAAGAAAGATTTGACAATTTTTTGAAAGTGGTCAATCTAACTGGTCAATTATCTCTGAAAACTGGATTAAGTGCAAGGGGGTAGCCGTAATGCCATTGCCATTAAGATTTTATCCCATTAGTTACGTCCATAGCGGAGACTTTTAACGGCCAGAAAATTTTAACTTTTTAAGTGATTGGTAGGGGCAATTCTTCTTCTCGTTCCAGTTGAGTCGGCGCGTGGCCAGGCAAATGACTGACAAACTTACCCACGAAGAAACCGGGCAGCAGCATAGGTTTTAGATTTGACAACTTTCAAAAAGTTGTCAAATCTTCTACTCGTTCCCACGCCGATCAACGACCAGATTTGACAACTTTTTGAAAGTTGTCAAATCTAAGTGGAAGAGCGGTTGAGATTTAGTTAAAAATACTGAGTTTTTTGGTAGTGAGGCGCCAGGTAGTGCTGTTAAATCTGACCGGTTTGATGCCTCACTACTGATTATTCGAATTTATATTGTACTCCAAGGTAAACCCCTCTCCCTTGGCGGGCAGGAATAGAATTAACCTGACTGCGGGTAAATTCGGGCGCGTAAATATCTTCATCTAAGGCATTATAGACATAGCCTTCTAAGACGATGGGCCATCCTACGGACTTTTGCAAATTCATTCTCAAGTTTAGCGTCATCAAATTAAACGCATCAGTTTCTGGATTGACGTGTTTGACATTGGCAAATCGGGCACTGACATCAGGTGCTTTACTGAAGAAGTTGTTAAACAGACCGATGGAAGAATCTTGGTCGAATTCATAACTGATACCAATTTTGGCCATCCAATTAGGTACGCTGGTATAATTATCTTTACCGGCCTGATTTTGGTTGGTTTGATAAGTCAAGGACGAGGTAATAAAAAACCGGTCCGTGGGTTTCACCTTACCTTCTAATTCTATACCATCAAAAGTAACCTCGCCCACATTGGTAAAGATAAGCGAGTTAGATTTAGGAACGGGCACTTTCAAGATTAAGTCCTGTTCTTGGCTATGAAAATAAGTCACTGACAATTGATAGTTTTTGGTGTTATAAAACAAATTGAGGTCCGCCGTGGTAATGGTCTCGGAGGCTAATTGGGGATTAGCCACGATAATGCCGCTGTTGCCGCCAGCTTTTTCATTGTAAAACGGGGTTCTAAAGGCTTGACTATACAGCATTTTCATTCCTAACTGGGGAGAAAATTGGTAAACCATTCCGAATCTGGGTACCACTTTCCAAGCTATTTCCACCGGTTTAATGGCTTGTCCGCCAGCAATCAACCGTAGAGAGTCAGTCCATTGATACTGTCCTTGTGCGTAAAGGCTATACGAGGTGTCATGGGTTTTGACCTCATCAAATCCCGCTGACAGAAAATAGGTCGTCCCACCCAATAACCCATTCCATCGACCTTGCTTCATAAAGTTAGTCCATTCCAGCAAGACATCATCACTTTGATAATGAAACGGAATTTTGATGTCTATGGAATCATGCCCGTTGTAGGTAACATTAAGTTGCGTGTTCCAGTCAGCCGAAAATTGATGTTCATAACCTAAATCCAACAAAACCCGTTTATTCTCACTCCGGTCTTGCCCTGACGCGGAAGGTATAAACCAAACATCTTGCACACTATGCACGACCAACGCATTCAGTTTGAAACCATGAGATTCACCATATAAATAAGCCCCCAGATTGTCTTCACTGTAGGGAATTTCACCGCGGCCACCGCTTTCATTAATGGCACTAAAGGGCCAGCCGTCTTCTTTAAATTTCTTAATGCCACCCGCTAATTTGAAACTCTCTTGGTTCATAATGCTGTTCGCTTCCAGTGCGCGTGCGCCAAAGGTCCCTTGCTTGAGGGCGATCTGGCTACTAACTTGCTGGGGGGACTCGGTTTTGGTAATGATGTTAATGACGCCCACAAACGCATTCGAACCATATAAGACGGACCCAGGGCCGCGGATAATTTCAATCTTGTCGATCATACTTACTGGAAAAGCTAGATAGAGGGAAAAAGCAAATCCGCCGCCAAAACTTTCGCGGAAGGGTCGGCCATTGACTAGAATGAGGACATGAGTATCCACATGACTGGCTAAATCTCCCCGCAGAGAAGGATTATTTTGCGGAAGTATGTGAAGGCCCGTCATATAAGCGCTAGTGACTCGTTCTAATACTTCAAAAAGGCTGTTGGCACCGAAGTGCTTAATTTCTTTAGCAGTAATAACGCTAATTATACCTGGGGCATTATTTAGCGTTTCTTCACTTTTGGATACGGTGATAATTTTTACTTCTAAAAGTTCTTCTAAGGATAAATCCAATAGGTCTCTAGTGGAAGCAATTGTATTTTCGGCATAGGTTGCTATGGAGTACAATAAGCTCATGAAAACTGTGAGATAGAGGGTTTTCATTGGATTGATGTGCTAAAAGTTAAATTTAAAATAGTATAACACAACAATAAATAATTGTGTTCAAAAATAATTGTGTTCAAACAAAAGATTTGACAACTTTTAAAAAGTTGTCAAATCTAGTTTATGTTATAGTAATATTCACCTACTGTTGTACTTCTGAGGGATAACACCCCTCGAAGGGGTGTTATCCCTGCGGTTTGGCCAAACTTATTATGGGACAACTAGATAAGGATATTACTATAGAACCAAAGATTTGACAACTTTTCGAAAGTTGTCAAATCTAGTAAAAATCTAGTTATGTCTATCATTTACTTGTTGTAATCGCTCTGGGGTGCCGACATCTATCCAAATTCCCTGGTAATGTTCGCCACTGATACAATGAGTCTTTATAGCTTGAGTGAGGAGTGGGCCTAAAGGAAAGGGTTGTGGTTGGCAATCTTTAAAGAGGTGAGGGTGATAAATTCCGAGGCCACTAAAAGTTAAACGGGGGCTACCGTCGACATAAACTCGTTGATTAATCAGACAAAAATCTCCGTTGGGATGGTGGTCGGGGTTATCTACGAGCACTAAATGGGCAGGTCCGTCAAGAGTGGTGGGTAATTGCGCCAGGGGGTAGTCGCACCAGATGTCGCTGTTAATGACGAGAAAAGGTTGCGTACCAAGCAATGGTAGTGCTTTAACAATGCCGCCGCCAGTGCCTAGTACCTTGGTACCTTCTGGTGAATAAGTTAGGCGGGCACCATAGCGTTGCCCATTACCTAAAGTTTGTTCAATTTGATGACCCAAATAAGCGTGGTTAATCACAATGTCGGTAATACCGGCGGCGACTAAATTCTTGAGGTGGTGTTCAATCAAACATTGACCGCCCACGCGCAATAGTGGTTTGGGGGTGGTATCAGTGAGTGGACGCATTCTTTCGCCACGTCCTGCAGCAAGTATCATGGCTTTCATAGTTGGTTTTTAGGGTGGTGTGGGATTGGGTAGTCATCACGTCGAAATCGATTTTCCAAACCACCCCCTACCCATCTCCTGCGATTGAAGTCGCATCCACTCCCCTCCTTAATAAGGAGGGGCAGGGGGTGGTTGAATTAACAGTGAGTTGGAAAATCGGCCATCAGTATGTTATGGTTGCTGAAAAGCTGGCAGTATTTGTTGGCTAACTAATTGGTGTAAAGCCGCTAATTGCGGGTAATCAGGTCCTACTTGTACGATATAGTTTAAAGTTCTAGGAATGTCTTTGAGGTAGCCGTCTTTACCGTCACGATGATATAGGCGGGCAAAAATCCCACTGGCTTTTAAGTGACGTTGAATTCCCATCCAATCAAACCACTGGAAAAATTGAGTTTCGTCTATTCCCGTCAACAATCCAACCAGTTGCGCCTGTAAATAATACTGTTTGGCCCAATTTCTCACTCGTGCTAATGGCCAAGCGAGGTAACAGTCTCGTAATAAAGAGACTAAATCGTAAGTGATGGGACCCTTAACCGCATCTTGAAAGTCTAAAATTCCAGGGTTGTGGTGGGGAACCAGCATAAGATTGCGTGAATGATAATCACGATGGACAAACACTTGGGGTTGGGATAGGGCCGAGGTGCTTAGTAATTCAAAGCAGGCTTGAATATCGGTCAACTCACTAGGGGAGAGTGAATAGTGTAAATGACGGTCTAATAGCCAATCGGTAAAGAGAGACATTTCCTGGTGTAATAAGCGGTGGTCATACCGTGGTAAGCCTTGACTGGAAGTACGAGTTTGCATGGTGACGAGGGCGGCAATGGCATCACCATATAACTCCTCGGCCTGGTCCTCAGTCAAAGCAGGTAAATATAATTGCTGACCAAAATCAGTGAGTAGTAAGAAACCTTGATTAAGGTCACTGGCAATAATTTCAGGTGCATTTAGGCCACTGGCCCGCAGTCGTTTAGCCACATCAATATAAGGTTCACAATTTTCTTTTTCTGGGGGCGCGTCCATGGCAATGTAAGAAGTGCCATTGACCATTATTCGAAAATATCGACGAAAACTGGCATCATTGGTGATGGCAATTATTTGTTGGGGTTGAATACCTAGTTGAGAAGTCAACCAAGTGTTTAACATATTGATACGTTTGGGCATTTTATTTTAATGAAATATTATTACAAAGATTTAAATACGTGAATACTTGACAGCTATAATACTTGACAATTATACTAAGGAAAGTAGGTTGGTAAATTGGCAAACTTAGGTTTGCTACCTTACATTACCTACCATCCATTATAGTAACATTCTACCATTTTTGTACACCCCCAGGCGACCTCCACTGCTATTAAGTTAAGCCGCATTGGAGTCCAAACCTTCAGATTTGGACGGCGTTTCCAAATCTGAAGATTTGGACTCCAACGCCGTAACCTTAGCTTAACTTAATGGCATTGCGGCTTTAGCCGGTGGGTGGGGCTCTGCGATTTCAATTATGTTCGGCCCCCACCGGCGAAAGCCTCTAGTCCACCTGTATGTTAATTTCGGAGGATTTTTTTCCTTAACTTAATGGCATTGCGGCTAAAGCCTCTAGTCCGACCTTATGGCATTGAGGCTTCAGCTACCAGTTAGCGTCTATAGTGATATAGTAAAATCCCTTTGAACCTGTACTATTCCCTCTGGAGTGCAATAAGAATTATTGCGCCGCTACGCGCCGCCAGGCGCAATAATTCTTATTGCACTCCAGAGGGTACGTACAATTTTATATGGATTTTACTATACTTCAAACCATTTGGTAAAAACCATAAAAATAGGTATATTTAAAGCTGGTACTACGTGTTTCGACAGCGCGGGAATGGCGGCCGAAAGATAAGTACTGAAGCAGAAATTTTACGGTATTTTCCCTCACCCCCGGCCCCTCTCCCAGAGGGAGAGGGGCGAAAGAAAATAGGAGAAAATTTCTGCTTCAGTACTTAAGTTCTAATTTCTTGGTATAACCTTGAGTCAAATTTACCCCATTAATTTTTTCTCGCTTTTTAAGATTGGCCAAGTGTTTTAAATTCCAGCTAATCAACGCATCTAATTCATAAACGGTAGCTATTGCGGCATGTTTAGAATCAGCTTCGGCGGTTGCTGGTAAAACTTTCGTAACGAGATATTGGTCTGCCAGTTGAACCACCGCGGTACTGATTTTTAGTTCCGTGGGTTGACAGTCGGCGATTAAACGATAGAGTAATTCTCGTTTTTCTTCAGCGGCTTGGTCAAACTCTCGAAACACCACATCCGACACAAAGATGTCATACGCCTCTTGTTTAACCCGTTCAAAAAATTGCAAAGTGGCGGCTTGTTTCTCTGGGGCATCCTCGGCAAAACAGAAATTCCAGACCGAGGTTTCTAAATACAGTTTTAATTTTCTCATAGACTTTGGTTGTTGTCAAGCATCACAAATAAAGACGTTGGAGTCCGGAATTCATTCCGTTTTTCCTTGCCGTTGGAGTCCGGAATTCATTCCGTCTTCCATGCCGTTGGAGTCCGGAATTAATTCCGTTCCGTACTCCAGGCGGAGGACGATAGATTTGACAACTTTTAAAAAGTTGTCAAATCTAGCTTCAATCAAAGATGAGCAACTAAAAGCTAGAGTATAGTAAAATTCATATAAAATTGTACGTACCCTCTGGAGTGCAATAAGAATTATTGCGCCGCTACGCGCCGCCAGGCGCAATAATTCTTATTGCACTCCAGAGGGAATAGTACAAGTTCAAGGGGATTTTACTATAAAGTCAGGTATGTCCTCTGCACTGTTTGTTTGAAAATCACTCAGTTTTAAATTAAAATGACTTAAATTAATAGTAGTAATGCAAAACTATGTATAGATAATAACACTTTATTATTTATAAGTATTACGTAAATTTGAAAAAATTTTCGCCCCACCCCCTTGACCCCCTTGAGATACTTTTTTTTGGACTTAAATTATTGGCACTCAAGCAGTATGAGTGCTAATAATTAGTTATAGTATCATAGTATCATACGTTGCGTTACCCTTATTTTATGCGCCTTGAAATACTTTGCCACTAATTATTGTTATTATTATAGAATTATAATTTAAATTATATATGGCTATATTTTATGGCATTGAAAATTTCAAGTGAATAGTGCTGGACTGCATTATATTATAATGAAAGTTCACTTAACCCATATAATTAACAAAGTTATTCTACTTTATTTAGGAGAGAATCGATATGCAAATTCGTCCTCTACATGACCGTGTAGTCATTAAACGTATGGAAGAAGAAAGAAAAAGCCCAGGCGGCATCGTGATTCCGGATTCTGCTACGGAAAAGCCCATTCGCGGCAAAGTGGTAGTGATCGGCAAGGGCAAAATTTTAGAAAACGGTCAAGTACGTCCGTTAGATGTCAAAGTCAATGATGTGGTCCTCTTTGGCAAATACTCCGGCACCGAAGTCAAAATCGACGGCGAAGAACTTCTGGTTATGCGTGAAGAAGACATCATGGGCGTGATCGAAAACTAACCTGGAATTTTCCATTTTCAATTTTAACTTGGTATAGAGGAAAGTATTATGGCAGCTAAAGAAGTACGTTTTTCTGAAGATGCGCGTCATCAAATGATTCGCGGTGTCAATGTGTTGGCCAATGCGGTCAAAATCACTTTAGGCCCCAAAGGCCGCAATGTGGTCTTAGAGAAATCTTTTGGCGCACCCACCGTCACTAAAGACGGCGTGTCGGTAGCCAAAGAGATCGAGTTAGAGAACAGATTTGAAAACATGGGCGCCCAGATGGTGAAAGAAGTGGCTTCACAAACTTCTGACATCGCCGGTGATGGCACTACTACGGCCACCGTGTTGGCCCAGTCTATTCTCGCCGAAGGCATGAAAGCCGTCGCTGCTGGGATGAATCCGATGGATTTAAAACGCGGTATCGACAAAGCCGTGATTGCCACCATCGAAGAGTTAAAGAAAATTTCCAAACCTTGCACTGACGACAAAGCGATTGCCCAAGTGGGAACCATTTCGGCCAACGCCGATACCTCCATTGGCGAAATCATTGCTAAAGCCATGGGCAAAGTCGGTAAAGAAGGCGTAATCACGGTAGAAGAAGGTTCCGGGTTAGATAACGAGTTGGAAGTGGTCGAAGGAATGCAATTTGACCGTGGCTACCTCTCTCCTTACTTCATCAATAATCAACAAACCATGTGTACGGAATTAGAAAATCCACTGGTGTTGTTGCATGACAAGAAAATTTCTAACATTCGTGAAATGTTGCCGGTATTAGAAGGAGTGGCGAAATCTGGTAAATCGTTACTGCTCATTGCTGAAGATGTGGAAGGCGAAGCCTTAGCCACTTTAGTGGTGAATACGATTCGTGGTATTGTCAAAATTGCTGCCGTCAAAGCCCCTGGCTTCGGTGACCGCCGCAAAGCTATGTTACAAGACATTGCCGTGTTAACCGGTGCCACCGTGGTATCAGAAGAATTAGGTTTAAGCCTAGAGAAAACCAGTTTAACTGATTTGGGCAGTGCCAAGAAGATTATCGTTACCAAAGAAAACACCACGATTATTGACGGTGCTGGTAATCCGAAAGACATTGAAGACCGCGTCAAACAAATTCGGGCGCAAATTGAAGAAACCACCTCTGACTATGACCGCGAGAAATTACAAGAGCGAGTAGCTAAATTAGCCGGTGGTGTCGCCGTAATTAAAGTAGGGGCAGCTACCGAAGTAGAAATGAAAGAGAAGAAAGCTCGAGTCGAAGACGCGCTCCATGCGACCCGTGCCGCGGTAGAAGAAGGGGTGGTGCCAGGCGGTGGCGTAGCTTTAATCCGGGCCCTACCAGCGTTACAGAATCTGAAAGGAGATAACGTTGACCAAGATACGGGTATCGCTATCGCTCGCCGGGCGATGGAAGAGCCATTACGTCAAATCGTGGCCAATGCCGGAGGGGAACCTTCGGTGGTAGCTAATAAAGTCAAAGAAGGCAAGGGCAATTTTGGTTACAATGCCGCCACTGAGGAATTTGGTGACATGATTGCAATGGGTATTTTAGACCCGACCAAAGTGACTCGTACCGCTTTGCAAAATGCCGCTTCGATCGCCGGTTTGATGATTACTACGGAAGCCATGGTCGCTGAATTACCGAAGAAAGAAGATCATCATCACCCAGGTCAAGGCGGCCCCGGTGGGATGGATATGATGTAAGGTTTGGAGTAGCCTAAATTTATTTTGAAAAACCTCGCCGGTGTTTAAAACCGGCGAGGTTTTTTTTGCACCGTAAACCATCAGATACGTCCCACGCCTCACCATTCAGGAATTATAGTAATATCCTTATCCAGTTGTCCCATAATGAGTTTGGCCAGCCAGCA
>DZAL01000117.1:13919-18511 GCA_022729575.1 Thiomargarita sp. | reverse complement strand
TGCCATTAAGTTAAGCCGCGTTGGAGTCCAAATCTTCAGATTTGGACGAGATTGGCTAAGGTAAGACGGCGTTGCCAAATCTGAAGATTTGGACTCCAACGCCGTAACTTTAACTTAATGGCATTGCGGCTGAAGCCTCTAGTCCAGCGGTACCTGTTTCATTATGACCTGCCAGCGTTTTCCGCTGGTGGCGTGGGAAGGCAACCAAAATACGTTGCCTACAATACTACAAATACTACAAATACTGACTAAAGGAGAGTAAATAGATGGCCAAATTAACCTTTTCCAATTTATCCAAAGCGGATTTAAAACGTCTGGTGAATCTTCAAGAAAAACCCGCGCAGTCTTCTTACTCGTGGTTACAAGTGGAAGGCATGGTGTTGACTGAGGTGGAACGACAACGATTGCAATTTATTCAGTCCGATTTAGTCAATCTTCAAGTCCACTTGTTGAATGAACCGACCCTGTGGGCGAGGGCGATTTATCCGTTGTTGTTACTGGCGGAACGTGATTCGATTCAGGCCTGGGCCGGGGTGCCTTTATACGCCCGTTATGCGCAGTTTGAGATAGAGGGAGTGGCTGATGGGGTATTAGGAAAATCGGCGACCGGTTTTGTGGAGGCACCTTTTTTCGTGGTTGTGGAAACGAAACGGGGGGTAGAAAACCAAAATCCGCTATTCCAATTGTATGGTCAACTGTTAGCCGCCGCCTGGTTAAATTGGGAAACCGAGGGGTTGCCGTCACCAGAAGTGTTTGGGTGTTACACCATTGCGGATGTATGGACGTTTGTCCGGGCGGAAGTGGAAGGGATTGAACAAGATGTGCCGACCTTGCGGATCGAGTATTCACAGGAGTATGGTGAGAAGTGTGAAGCCGACACAATTTTGAAAATTTTGAAGAAGATTATTGGGTTAAAACAAGACCAGCGGTAGTTGTTCCACAATGTAGGGTGGGCCACGCGGTTGACCGTTGCCTACCAACCCTCCGACCAGGACCTGGTGGACCACCAGAACACGCGGCCAACCCTACAAATACGGTCGATGAGATTTGACAACTTTCGAAAAGTTGTCAAATCTGAAATGTCGATGAGATTTGACAACTTTTCAAAAGTTGTCAAATCGGTCTCAACAGAGGAAAAAAATTATGTTCACAGTAGCCAAAAATCACGGTATCGGTATCTTACTCGTTCTCTCCACACCCGTCACCTTTGCCCAGATAGTCCTAGATGGTACGTTAGGTCAACCGGGAGAACTCACCGGGCCCAATTTTAATATTGCGGCGGAATTAGGTCAACAAGTAGGCGATAATCTGTTTCATAGCTTTCAAACTTTCAATGTGCAGTCAGGTGAAACGGCTACGTTTTCAGGGCCAGATACGGTGACGAATGTGATTAGTCGGGTGACGGGGGGACAGTCTTCGTTGTTAAATGGGCTGTTACAATTGACCATTCCTAACGCGGATTTTTATCTCCTTAATCCAGCCGGGGTGATGTTTGGGCCAGAGGCGAAGTTGGATGTGCCGGGGTCATTTCATGTCAGCACGGCCAATTATTTACGGCTGAGTAATAATGGACGGTTTGATGTGTCAGAACCGGCCAAGAGTGTGTTGACAGTGGCACCGCCGGCGGCATTTGGTTTTTTGACAGAGTCGCCGGGGAAGATTGAAAGTGAGAAGAGTTTGTTGGTGGTGTCAAGAGAACAAACGTTATCGTGGGTAGGTGGGGATTTGAGTATCCGAAATGGCCATTTGGCGGTTGGAAAACTGGAGAGGATGGTCGATGGAAGAATCGGTTGGGCTCAAGGAGGGGGACGTATTAACTTGGTGAGTGTAGCCACAACGGGAGAAGTGCCAATCATTCCAGAAGAGTTACCAGAGGGTGAATTTAGCAAATTTGGTCATATCTCCATTACGGATGACACGGTGGGAGGACAAGCTAATCTGGACAGAACTGTTGGTAATATTGATGCCAGTGGCGCTAGAGGAGGTAAGATATACATTCGGGGTGGACAGATTACCATGGACAATGGGTATGTGTTTGCTGATACCTGGGGTAATCAGTCAGGTCAAGGAATTTGGGTGAAAGCCCAAGAGGAATTGGCGATGCGTAATGGGGCTAGAATTACGACGGAAACGCCAGAAAAGGCGCGGTCTGAAAATACCGGTAATGCGGGAAAAATTGAGGTCCAAGCGAGACAGTTGAGTTTAAGTGGCGGCTCACAAATTGTCAGTAGCAGCAACACTCTCGGTACGGCAGGAGACGTGACGGTGACGGCGGCGGACAGTATCAAAGCCAGTGGTCAATGGCAATTTACTTTGGGAGGAAGATCCGTTAACAGTGGGATGCTGTCCCGTTCTTTGCGCCTGGGCACCGGTGGTTCAGTGACGGTATCATCTCCGTTAATAACTTTGAGTGATGGGGGAGTGATTTTGACCACCACGCAAGGACTCGGTGACGCGGGGAATGTTACGGTGCAGGCAGATAATCAGTTGGTATTGGAGTCTGGAGGACATATCAGTGTCAGTACGGGTCATGAACAATTTAAATCGGGAAACGGTAGTGCTGGAAGTATTAACATCACGGCACATCGTGTGTTAATCAGTGGTCGGCCAACTGAAGACAATCCCAGTGGTTTACGCAGTAATACTTATACCGCCGGCAACGGGGGTGACATTACGGTAGCGGCCCCAGAAATCATCCTCCAAGCCGGTGGTAGTATTCAAGCCGGTGCGGAAGGAAAGGGGAGGGCTGGAAATATTACCATTGAGGGGGAGGTTGAGCAACTAAGTTTATTGGGCGGTGGTAAGATCACGACTGAATCGAAACTGTCAGGTGGTGGCAATATTAGCTTACAGCCGACGCAATGGCTTTATGTGCTGGACGGAACCATCACGGCGGAAGCGATGGGGGAGCAACCTAGTCATCAAGGTGGAAACTTAACGATTGGCCAACTGGAAAACCGTTCACTGTTGGTGATTTTAGGCCAGCGGAGTTCCTTAAAAGCCAATGCTTATGCGGGACATGGTGGAAATATCCTCATGGTAGCGGAAAACTATATTAAATCTGGTGAGGAGGTAGTATTAGATGCGTCTTCTCAGTTAGGGGAGCCTGGCGAGGTGTCAATTGATGCGTCGGAGGTGGATTTAACGAAAGGTTTTAATCGGTTGTCAACGAAGACTTTTAAGCCGGTTAAATTACTGTCTCACCGTTGTCCGATTGGGCCGAAACAGGATAGTTTCAACGTGTTCAAACTGGAGAGCGCGTATCCTAACCCGGTGGATTTGCAATTTTATCTGCCAGAGTTTTCGGAAGTGGGACTTTAGTGGTTGGAGTATTATAGTAGTATTCATAAATCTTTGTACCTCCCGTACACCTCACTGCCATTAAGTTAAGCTAAAGTTACGGCGTTGGAGTCCAAAGCTTCAGCTTTGGCAACGCCGTCTCACCTTAACCAATCTCGTCCAAATCTGAAGGTTTGGACTCCAACGCGGCTTAACTTAATGACACCTCCAATGCCATTAAGTTAAGGGTGTTTGGTGGGCAACGGTAAACCGCGTTGCCCACCCTACCTGGCTATCAAAGTTGGTACTCTGGTTTGGAGTCTAATTTCAATCCGAGCATTGCCAATGCTCCTAAAGCTACTGCAAACCAGAGGGTGGCCAAGCGACAAATTAAAGTGGCGGCCAGTGCATCTTGGTGAGTTGCTCCTAAATGGGTGAGTAGAATTAACATGGCCGCTTCAGTCCCGCCTAAGCCGCCTGGTAAAAAGGATAGCGCACCGATGATTAAACTCATGGTGTAAATTCCCACTGCTAATGATAAACTACAATCAATGCCTATCGTGTGCAAAATATAATAAAATCCAATACCTTCAGCAGTCCAGGCCAGTAAACTTAAAAGGAGACTGCCATAGAAAAAACGATATTCCAGTAGTGTGTGGGAGTGTAAAATCAGTTCAATTACATTTCGACAGCCGTTAGCTACCCGTTTCGAGACTTTAGTTATTAACAATTGTTGAAGACGAATTAACCAGGTGGGATGGCGAATGACTATCAACACGGTGATTACAAACCCAATGGGTATCAGTAGCCATTGTTGATAAGATTTAAAGTGCCATAAGATTAAGGTGCTCAACATTAAAGAGGCCAATAAGTCGGATAGACGTTCGACAAAAAACATCGATAGACTTTGCGGATAGGTGACCCCATGTCGTTTTAAAAAGACTGAGCGAATCATTTCTCCAGCTTTGCCGGGGGTCATGGTAAAAGCAAAGCCGGTCACGTAATAACGAAAACTTTGCCAAAGAGATAACTGTGAATATTCTACCGCGGTTAAATACCATTGCCAGCGTAAAAACCTCAGTGCATAATTAATTAGAGAGAGACTTAATATTATCCAAATTCCTATCGTGCCCAATCGCACAATGGCTTGTAGGGTTTCGTCAAAACCGACCCAGATGGTGTAAGTGAGGTAGCTTAGGATGGCCAGGCTAATAATCCATAGTGTGGAGTTAAGATAAGAGGTTGGCATTTAACTATTTGAATTTAGATTTGAATTAGATTTGGATTTAGATTTGACAACTTGTCGAAAGTTG
>DZAL01000117.1:0-13819 GCA_022729575.1 Thiomargarita sp. | reverse complement strand
TCAAATCTTGGGCCCGGTCAGATTTGACAACTTGTCGAAAGTTGTCAAATCTTGGGCCCGGTCAGATTTGACAACTTGTCGAAAGTTGTCAAATCTTGGCGCGGTTTAGATTTGACAACTTGTCGAAAGTTGTCAAATCTTGGTTTAGAGTTTCATTCGTTTAAAAATAGGTTCTGGAATTCGTTTGACTATAGTCATTATGGTCCACCAAAACCAGGGGAGATAAACTTCGTTTTTACGCTGTTCTATGGCTCGGAAAATGCCTTGAGCTATTACCTTGGGTTTGGCCCACAAGGGGCCTTTCTTTAGATGGGCGGTCATGGGGGTGTCGACCAATCCCGGCTTAATGGTCAACACACACACGTTGACTTTTTGCAGACGGTTTCGCAGACCTTGTAGAAAAATAGTCAACCCGCCTTTGGCGGCGCCATAGACGTAATTACTTTGCCGACCGCGGTCACCTGCGACTGAGGTAATGACGGCCAGACAACCGTAACCTTGTCGTTCTAAATGATTAGCCAGCAGGGTTAATAAGGAGACGACACTTAAAAAGTTGGTGCGTAAACATTGTTCAGTTTTGGCATAATCTTGTTCACAGGCGGTTTGGTCATTCAAGGTGCCGTGTGCAATCAATATGGTATCGAGTCCTTTTAAACTGTGATAGGCTTGTTCGATGAGGGCCGCTTGTTGGTCCAGTTGGTTGATATCCAGCGGTGCATATCCGAGGTGGAAGGCACCACGAACTTTTAAATCCGCGGCGATAATTTCTAGTTTGTCGGTATCACGTCCAACTAGGAATAACGCATGATGTTGTTGAGCAAATAATTTGGCGGTGTCTTGGGCAATCGCTGAGGTTGCACCAACGATTAAAATTTTGCGTAGCATTTAGTATTTTAAACCAAGGGAAGTTAGTGCTTTGGGTTTATACAGTCTAAATTCTCTCTTCCTTGGGGGGAATCGGAGTGAGTAATTTGAACCGCCCCTCAACCCTCTTAGAAGAGGAAATGTGCTTTCCGGTTTTTTCAAAGGAAAGTATTGGTTGGGGTTACTTCAAGTTCTGGTTTGGAAATATTGATCATTTTCGGCGTTACCGTTGGGGTGTTCATGGTGGTGGTTTGAGGGCCGGTCACTCGACGCCACAAACTGGAGGAGAATTTAGGGTCAATATATTTGGCAAATTCGGTCCATTGTGGATAATAAATTTGGAAATTACGAGTTGATAATCGGGCATCTTTGGCTAGATAGACGGCTCCTTTAGCGGCACGTACTAGGTCATCTAGGCGTTCTAGCAATTCAAAAGTTTTGGCTCCTTTGAGCGGAAAATCAAGGGCCAGCGTGACTCCTTTGCGTGGAAAGGACATCATCCCTGGGGAGATGATTTCACCGAAGGTTTTTAGCACGGCTAAAAATGAACTGAGGCCGGCGGTTGAAATAATCTGTAACAGCTCTTTAATCACTTGAGGTTCTTCCGTTGGGACCACACATTGATATTGTAAAAAACCGCGTTTGCCGTATAAGCGATTCCAGTTTAAAATCGCATCCAGTGGATAGAAAAAGGGATCGTAGTCCTGAAGTTGGGGGGCGCTTTTTTTCTTTTGATAATTGTAATACCACTCATTAAATTTGGACACCGTCCAGCCATTTAAGGCGATACTTGGTAAATTCATCGGCATTTTTATAGTACGTGAGGGTACTTTCCATTTTGCCGGTACTTCCTCTAATTTGACATGATTGCCGCGAAAGAATACTCCCCGGCCTAACTGGTTATCTTGGGCGGTGCAATCAATCCAAGAGACCGTATAATCAAAATATTGGTCCGATTGTTGAGTAAGCTCAAAAAATTCTTCCAAGTTAGCAAACACCAGAGTTTCCGTTTGCATGGCCCGGTGATGAATTTTTTGTAATTTAATTTCGGCCCAAGTTATTAGCCCGGTTAGTCCCAATCCGCCAATGGTAGCGGCATAATAGGATTGATTAGAGATGGGTGAGCAGAGTAAACGTTCTCCATTCGAGCGCAGTAATTCAAATTGTAATACATGCCGTCCAAAGGTGCCGGCACCGTGGTGATTTTTGCCATGCACGTCGTTGGCAATCGCGCCTCCCATGGTGACAAATTTGGTACCTGGAGTGGTGGGTAAAAACCATCCTGCGGGTACCACCAGTTCCAGAATTTCACCTAAACTTACGCCGGCTTCGCAACGTAAGATGCCCGTTTCTACTTCAAAGGAGATAAAATGATTTAGGTCTCTGGTGGTCAAAATGATTCCACGGTCGTTTAAACAAACATCTCCATAACTCCGGCCTAATCCATAAGGTAATAGAGTTTCTCCCGTATTTTCCGGCACCGGCAAAGGTTGATTTCGCCAACGGAGAGGAATCGCTCGTTGTAAGGTATAGGGGTAACGTCCCCATGATTGATAATTATTTGGCATTGTAAACTGATTGATAAAGGTAAAATGGCGTATGAAAATTGAGCTATTATAATAGAAATTAAGAGATTTGACAACTCCAGAATTGACAACTTTCGAAAAGTTGTTAAATCTAAACTCATTTAATTTTTTAGCAATTTTCCGTTATAATTAAGTTAATGGTACGAATTTTGCTAAATAAATGGGTAACCATTATGCAAATCAGTTTTTTAATAACCCATAATTATCTATTTATATCATAGGTTTATTACATGGCAGACGAACTACAACTCTTATTACTTAGCAGACCACAGATTATACAAAATACTACGCCGATCTTTATTTTCCATAAAGCACAAGCGTTATTTTATTACTTAGCGGTCACCGCTCGTCCACATCAACGCACGGCGTTATTGAGTTTTCTGTGGAGTCATATTCCAGAAAATAATAGAAAAAATAACTTGCGAGTAACTTTAAGTTACCTGCGTAAACATTTTGGCGAGTATTTGTCAATTAATCGTCACACGGTCTCATTTAATCAAAACGCCAATTATTGGTTAGATGTAGATGTATTAAAGAATGCCTTGCAGGCTTCGCCGAAAACGATTGAACGATTACAGGAGGTGGTGAAACTGTATCAGGGGCCGTTTTTAGAAGGTTTCCATGTCCCAGAGGAAAAGGAGTTTGAAACTTGGGTCACTAATATGCGCAAAAAATTGCAAGATTTAGTGGTACAAGCCTTACATACCTTAGCTTTACGTTATCAAGAGCTGGGCAATTATACGGAGAGTATTGATTGTCTAAATCGTTTATTGTTGTTACAGCCGTGGCGCGAAGAAAGCCATCAGTTGTTGATGATGTTGTTGGCTACCAGTGGACAACGTAGTGCGGCTTTGGAACAATACGAAATATGCCGCCAGATGTTAGAAGAGCATAAACGTTTACCTTCAACTGAATTAACTAAGTTGCATGAAGAAATATCAACGGGTAAACTGGTGGTTGCTAATAATGCTACGGTAACTCCACAAACGGTGGGTTGTTTTATGGAAAACGATTTGCCACCGCAACGACAAATTGAATCTGAGCAACAAGTGACACTCATGTATTGTCATTGGCATGATATTCATACACAACTTACTCAATCTCCAGAAGTTTGGCATATTTTACAACAATATTGTACACAACATCTGTTGGGAGTTATCCATCAATTTGGCGGACAGGTAATTTATCAATACAACGGTGGTCTCTTAGTTGCTTTTAGTGGCACGGAAACGCCTGAAAGCAATGCCCAACACGCCATTCAATGCGGTTTACAGGTATTAAAAGCCGTTGGCAGTGCCGCCGAAATCAAGACCCACCAACTCTCACTAGCGATTCACACGGGTCTAGTGTTGATGGAAAAAGTGAAGATCAATGGTCATCAACATTATCTTAACCTGATTGGGCAACCTTTGGATATAGTTCAAGAATTGGCACGCCAAGCCAGTCCTAATGCGTTACTGATTAGTAATGATACTTATTCCTTGGTTAAGGAAACTGTTGCTTGCCAACAATTTGGTAATTCAGAGTATAATTTTTTTGGTTCTAACATTTATCAAGTGCAAGCCATCAGTAGTCAATAATTAGCATATTATTCAATGTGTTATATAGTATTATCATGGTGCCATTTCCATTTATAGACCTTTATCGACCTGCTAGTGAATTGTTAAACTATTTCATCTTTGTCCCCTAAAGGTCTTCGCTAGACCTTTAGGGTGTTGGTATGGTAAGATGGTATTTTAATATAAACTTCCCAAAATTAAGTTATCGACCAATTCACCAATCATAAACCTTAAACATATAATTGGCTTTAGGGTCTCTCATTATTTATCCACTATCCATTAGACGTTATCTTATGCTCATTCCAGTCATTCTTTCCGGCGGTGTAGGAAGTCGTTTATGGCCCTTATCCCGCGAATCTTATCCTAAACAATTGTTGGCACTGGTAGGTCAAAATACTTTATTACAAGATACCATCAATCGAGTTAATGTTGATGATCTACCCAATAGTATGCCCCCCTTGATCGTTTGCAATGAAGCACACCGGTTTTTGGTAGCCGAGCAATTGCGTTGTCTCAAGGTTACGCCAACCGCTATTATTTTGGAACCTCTTGGCCGCAATACTGCGCCAGCCGCCGCGGTAGCCGCCTTGAACGTAATTTGTCGTGATCCCGAAGTTTTACTCTTGGTACTTCCCGCCGACCACATTATCCTTAATCCTACAATATTTCAACAAACCGTCACTACGGGTATTCCCCTGGCCGAAGCGGGTTATCTAGTCACTTTTGGCATTGTGCCCACTCATCCAGAAACCGGTTATGGCTATATTAAGGCTGCGGCTTCAGTTAATCAGACCGGTGCGTTTACTGTAGAACAATTTGTGGAGAAACCAGATTTAGCCACGGCGCAACAATTCTTAACCTCGGGGAAACATTATTGGAATAGTGGTATGTTTTTGTTCAAAGCTCAGAAATATTTAGAAGAATTACAACAATTTTCCCCCGATATTCTAGGTGCCTGTCGCCAAGCGGTTGACAACGCATTGGAAGATAAAGATTTTCTCCATTTAGATGAAGCCTCATTTAAAGCCTCCCCCAGTAGTTCTATCGACTATGCGGTGATGGAATATACTGATTCTGCTGTAGTTATTCCCTTAGATGCGGGTTGGAGTGACGTTGGTGCCTGGTCCTCTTTATGGGAGATTAGTGAACAAGATGAGCATGGCAACGTTATCCTTGGTGATGTCCTCACCGAAAATGTTCATAACTGTTATTTACGAGCCGAGCATCGTTTACTCGCGGTGATTGGCCTAAATAATCAAGTTGTGGTCGAAACCCCGGATGCGGTGTTAGTAGCGGATAAAAATCAAGTTCAAGCCGTTAAAAACATCGTGGCTACTTTAAAAGCCAGCACTCGACCGGAAGCCGATTTACATCGCAAAGTGTATCGTCCCTGGGGCAGTTATGAAAGTATTGATGCGGAAACTCGTTTTCAAGTCAAGCACATCACCGTCAATCCTGGAGCGAGTCTGTCTTTACAAATGCACTATCATCGCTCTGAGCATTGGGTAGTGGTCAAAGGGACGGCTAAAATTACTCGTGGTGATGAAACCTTTGTGATTAGTGAAAATCAATCTACTTACATTCCCTTGGGAGTGAAGCATCGTTTAGAAAATCCTGGTAAATTGCCATTGGAAATTATCGAAGTTCAATCCGGCAGTTATCTGGGTGAAGATGATATAGTACGGCTGGAAGATGTTTATGGACGACTTCAGGGTTAACCTTCTCATTTCTGGTTGGTCAAAGTTTCGGAAAGATTTCGGAAAGATTTCGGAAAGATTTGACAACTTTAAAAAAGTTGTCAAATCTGCTCGAAATTTGGTCGTGGTCTCCCAATAAATTAGCTTTCCTAAGCTTCGACGGCTTAGGAAAGTTAATTCTCCCAGATTTCAGGACTACCTTTATTTTCTATTCCCAGACCACTCTATTATTATCAACTTTTATGATAGACTTGAGATGACGACTATAAATTTACTTAAGGGGATTCTTCCTACAGTAGTCTTACGGTGGTACCTACCTGTTTTTATTTTCAGGTAGTTCCTCCAAACCAATGGAGGTGTTAACCTTCAATGAGTTATCAAAGGTCAAAGTTTCCTAAACCTTCGAGGTTTAGGAAACTTAAAACCGCCGAGGTTTCCTCAACCTGTGAGGTTTAGGAAACCTAAAATTGGTAAGGTTTAGGAAAGTTAGCACCTGGATTTTAATACCTCCATTAGTTGGTAGGGACTACCTATTTTCAGAGGAATCTTTATGTTATGGTTAAAAAACTTAATTCATTATATCAACACACTCAATGACCACGTTGGAAAGCTCGCGGCCTGGTTAGTCTTAGCGATGGTGATAATTATTGTCTACGACGTGAATGCACGTTATTGGTTTCATCACGGCTCCGTAGCCTTACAGGAATGGCAATGGCATCTGTTTGCGCTCATTTTTTTACTGGGGTCTGCTTATACCCTTAAACATGATGAACATGTCAGAGTAGATATTATATATCAAAGTCACTGGATGAATGAGCGAAGACGCGCTTGGGTGAATTTACTGGGAGGATTATTATTTTTAATCCCGTTTTGTTTAGTGATTCTTTATAGTACCTGGCCCTTTGTCTATGATGCTTATTGGCACCATGAAAGTTCCCCAGAATCTGGTGGTTTGGCTCACCGTTTCTTATTAAAAGGTGCCATTTTAGTAGCTTTTAGTCTCCTACTATTACAAGGTTTAGTTAATGTGCTTAGTCAAGTGTTGTATCTTCTTGGTCACTCTAATGAAACTAAAGGATAAGCGATTATGGAATTGTTAAGTATGGATGTTTGGGCCTTAATCATGTTTGCCGCGTTAGTGATGATGCTACTCATAGGTTATCCCGTGGCTTTTACATTAGGCGCAATCGCATTAGTGTTTGGCACTACGTTTTTAGGGATAGAATTTTTTGACTTACTGCCATTGCGAATTTGGGGTATTATGACCAATTTTACATTGTTGGCAGTCCCTCTTTTTATTTTTATGGGGGTATTATTAGAAAAATCCGGCTTGGCCGAAGATTTGTTAGAAATCATGGGAATCCTCTTTGGCACCCTACGCGGTGGGTTAGCGTTATCAGTTATTTTAGTGGGCGCCTTATTAGCCGCCACCACTGGAGTAGTCGGCGCCACAGTAGTCACTATGGGAATTGTTGCACTACCCACGATGTTGAAAAATAATTATTCTCCTACTTTAGCCACAGGGACGATTGCCGCTGCTGGGACCTTAGGTCAAATTATTCCTCCTAGTGTTATTCTCATTTTATTATCTGATATGATTGGGGTACCCGTAGGACGCTTATTTATGGGTGCCATAATCCCAGGAACTTTATTGGTAGTGATTTATCTATTATATGTAGCCATCAAGGCCTGGCTAGACCCTTACAGTGCCCCCGCTCTAGTTGGCCACGACCATAGTTGGGATTGGCAATTTTGGCTACGAGTAATTAAAGGTTTAATTCCGGCGCTGATATTGGTCATTATCGTGTTAGGCTCAATGTCTGTAGGAATGGCTTCACCGACTGAATCCGCGGCTTTTGGTGCCATTGGTGCATTATTGTTAGCCTTTTCACATAACCGTTTGACCTGGCAAAATCTCCAAGAGGCCATGCAGCACACTACCCGTTTAACTAGCATGGTATTCTTAATTTTAATCGGAGCAACCGCATTTGGCTTAGTCTTTCGTGGTATGGAAGGGGACCACTTAGTGAGAGAAACCTTGATTCAGTTACCTGGTGACAAATGGGGATTTTTGATAGTGAGCCAATTGTTGATTTTCATCCTTGGTTTTTTCTTAGATTTTTTAGAAATTTGTTTCATCGTAGTACCCATTTTAGCCCCGATTGCTCAACATTTTAACCTTGATCCACTGTGGTTTGGTATATTAATTGCCGTCAATTTACAAACTTCATTTCTCACCCCTCCTTTTGGGTTTTCGCTATTTTATCTAAAAGCAGTGGCTCCCCCCAGTATTCCAATGACTGTCATTTACCAAGGAATTGTTCCATTTGTTATTTTACAAGTGATATTATTGGCCATATTAATGTCATTTCCGCAATTGACGTTATGGCTACCTAACTTTATGGATAAATTACATGGTTTTTAAACGCTTGTACATAAATCAAAGTCAGGAGTATAATAAGCATTTTGTCAAACCCGAGGAAATTTCTGAATGGCAATTGAGTACACACTGTCTATCATCAAACCAGATGCCGTAGCCAAAAACGTGATTGGTAAAATCTATTCACGCTTTGAAAAAGCGGGATTACGAGTAATAGCCGCTAAAATGTTACAATTAAGTCGTACACAAGCGGAACAATTTTATGCCCTCCATAAACAACGTCCTTTTTTCAAAGATCTAGTGGACTTTATGATAACGGGTCCCGTCATGATCCAAGTGCTAGAAGGTGAAAATGCGATAATGGTTAATCGTGAGTTGATGGGGGCTACGGATCCAAAAAAAGCTGCCCCTGGCACTATTCGCGCCGATTTTGCAAGTACCGTAGATGAAAATGCCGTCCATGGTTCCGATGGTCCAGAGACCGCCAAAGTTGAAATAAACTTCTTTTTCAATGCCATGGAAATTTGCCCAAGAATACGATGAAAAGAAGATTTGACAACTTTCGACCAGTTGTCAAATCTCAAGAATTGAAAATATGCTCAACTTGCTCAATTTAGACCAACCCGATTTAACCTCCTTTTTCACCGAATTAGGAGAAAAATCATTTCGCACCACCCAAGTATTGAAATGGATACACCATTTAGGCGTGGTTGAGTTTGCCGCGATGACCAATTTGAGCAAACCGTTACGACAGCGTTTAAGCGAAGTGGCCTGTGTCTCGTTGCCGCCAATCCGCAAAGTGCAAATCTCAGCCGATGGTAGCCGCAAATACTTATTACAACTAGACCCCAATAATGCCATCGAAACCGTTTTCATCCCCGAAGATGACCGCCAAACCTTATGTATCTCCACCCAAGTGGGATGCGCGTTAAATTGTAGTTTCTGTGCCACCGCACAACAAGGATTTAGTCGCAATCTCACCGTTGCCGACCTCATCGCCCAATTATGGTGCGTCGAGCAAGCCTTACGAGCCGAAGGCTATACGACCGACCCGCATGGTCGGGTGATTACTCATGTTGTCCTGATGGGCATGGGAGAGCCACTGGCGAATTTTAACAATGTCGTCAAAGCTATGCGTTTAATGATGGACGATAATAGCTACGGTTTAGCTAGACGGCGACTCACTTTAAGTACCGCTGGTCTGGTGCCCGCGATCACCAAATTAAAAGCCCTGGCGCCAGTGAATTTAGCAGTCTCACTCCATGCACCAACTGATGAATTACGCAACCAATTAGTGCCTCTGAATCGGAAATATCCTCTGGCCTCCTTGTTGGCTGCTTGTCGGGATTATCTGGCAGGGACCACACCACATCATCATCGAATCACTTTTGAATATGTGATGTTAAAAGACCTCAATGATAGTCCAGCACAAGCGAGAGCCTTAATCAAATTGTTAGAAGGATGTCCGGCTAAAGTCAATTTGATTCCATTTAATCCATTTCCAGGGTCATCTTATCAACGCTCTACCCCAGAGCGGATTGAACAATTTCGCGAGCTATTATTTAAAGCCGGTATCGTTACCGTGACTCGTAAAACTCGTGGAGGAGATATTGCCGCCGCCTGTGGCCAATTAGCAGGACAAGTCTCAAGAAGCGCAAGAGACGTAGTCAATTCGTAATCCGTAGGGTGGATTAAGCGAAGCGTATCCACCAGCTAGGTAACTGCCCGGTGGTGCCACACTACCAAAATTTGGGGGTAGTCCCTCCAAGATAATGGAGGGTCTTGGTAGGTCCATACCAGTCCATGGCAAGATTGACACCCAGGGGCTTGGTGTCTCCTAAATTGGGCCGGGGCTAGGTTTCCTAAGCCTTCGAGGCTTAGGAAACCTTAGACTCTATATAACTCTTTGATTGTTAAGACCTCACTTCATTTGAAGGGACTACCAAAATTTGGACCCCATTGGGGAGAATTAACTATGACACCCATGATTCGACGACAATCACCACGATTTTGGCTAACTGTCGTCATAACTATCCTCTTCAGCAGTCTCAACAGTTGTAATTATTTGCCGACCTTTAAGAATCAGACTGCCAATGATTATAGTGAGGGCACCCGCGACAAAATGATAGAAAATAATATGTTGCGGGGAATAGAATATATGAGAATCGGCAAATACGACGTGGCGATGGAACGACTACAGGCCGCCTTAGCCGCGGACCCCAACTATGCAGAAGCGCATAATGCGATTGCGGTATTATATGAACAACTTGGACAACTTAAGGAAGCAAAAGAGCATTTTGAGTTAGCGACCACCTTAAAACCAACGGACTCCGACATTCACAACAATTATGGTCAATTTTTATGTAAACAAGATCAATGGTTAGAAGCCGACAAACATTTTTTGAAATCGATTGAGAATCCACTGTATCGAACCCCCTATTTTCCTTATACTAATGCGGCATTGTGTGCGCTACGCAATTCAGATGTCGCTAAGGCTGAAATTTACTTACGTAAAGCGTTGCAACTAAATTCTAAATTTAACAAAGCACTTTATTGGATGGCCCAACTCAGTTATGACCAAGGTTTTTATGACCAAGCCATTGATTACTTAAAACGTTATTTGAATGAAGTGGAGCAACCCACCGCCGAAAGTTTGTGGCTAGGATTTCGTTTAGGACGAGCTTTGAATGATACCAAAGCAGTTGAATATTATGCCCAACTGTTACGTACCCAATATCCAGATTCGGAGTCGACTCGATTACTCAATCAGGAGTTGCCTCCCAGATAAAGATTGAAATTGAGCTAAGGGATGAGAATTAAATAAAATGCGAAAGTTGAAACCTGACAGGTTTTAAAAACCTGTCAGGTTTGAGCCAAAAAGTTTAAGTTATTAAATCCTCATTCCTAAGTGTTTAACTTACCCTACGCTTAACCAGATAGCCCCTCCAAGCTAATGAAGGTTTCCTAAACCCTTAAAGTTTAGGAAACCTATATAATCTAAGCCGAAGTAAGTGACCATTTTGATCAATGCTAGTTAATTTAGTTAATGTGTTTGCGAATATATACGAATACCCTAAAATAAACCACGAGGTAAAAAATAATCGTTATGACTACACCAGAAAATTCTCCTCTTAATGAAGAACTTCGGCCCATCCCAGTGGAGCAGAAGGAAGAAATATTAGAGGTAGTAACACCAAAGCTCCAACCAACTGTTGACAACCGTTTGGCAGACTTTGGCCCCATGAAACCAGGAGCCCGTTTACGTCATGCTCGTGAACAAAAAAATCTTTCCATACCACATGTGGCAGACCGGCTCTATTTAAATGTTAATGTCATCAAAGCCCTCGAAGTCGATGATTATGACAGTCTGCCGTCACCCGTGTTTGTGCGAGGATATTTACGTAACTATGCTAAACTGTTGGAAATACCTGTCGATTCGGTGTTAGATGGATACACGGTCCCAACCAACAAACCGTCAACCTCTACCTCTATCGTACCTACATCATCGGTTAAAACCACAACCACTCCAGCGAGTAGTAGTGATTCATGGGTCAAAGCAGTCACTTTTACTTTGATTATTATTTCCATAGCATTTATGGTATTATGGCAAATTTACCCTCGTGACTTTTCCGATACCACGGATCTGACAGAATCCTCAACTACTCAATTGAAACCACCAGTTCGAACGTCATCAACCAATGGTGAAACTGCCGCTACTACGACTATTAACAATGATGCTAAGATTCCGACCGTGCCCGGTAGCACTGATTATAATGCGACTACTTCGACCACAGAGAACCTTTCTACGCCTGCTCTAACGACCACCGGCAGCACTGAGAAAGAGAATAAACTTAATCTTACCGCTACCACCGCGATGGAACCGACAGCGATTCCAGAACCCGAGGTCAATAAAGATGTCAATGCGTTAAAACTCTCGGTCAAAAAAGAAGTCTGGTTGAAAATCACGGATCAAAACAAGCAACTACTATACAACAACTCTGCTAAACCAGACCAAGAAGTGGCCGTCACCGGTACTCCCCCGTTCAAAATTGCGGTTGGACATACTAACGCTGGAGTAGTAGTAGAATATCTAGGAGAAAAAACTGATTTTATGAATTTATCTACTCGGAAGAATAAAACAGCGACGGTCGCGCCGCCTGAAAATATCCAGTAGTTTAAAATTCAAAATATTATTATCAGTATGTACCCCCCCAGCCCCTCCTTGCCAACAATGCCATTAAGTTAGGCCGGCCAAAAAAACCTTGAAGGTCTAAAACCAGACCTTCAAGGTTAAAACCTGACCGCGGGATTCCTTAACTTAATGGCAGTGCTCCTTGCCAAGGGAGTTTAGCCGTAGCCCTCCTTACCAAGGCTACTCTATGCACACCAGTAGGTTTCTTCTCGTTCCCACGCGCCAGCGTGGGAATGCCGTGAGCAACGCGCCAGCGTTGCGGGAAAGGGACGCTGGCGCGTGGGAACGAGATAAATCAATATGTTGCAAAGTGGTGTGCATAGAGTAGCTTACCAAGGAGGGGTGGAGGGCGGTCAGGCACCTGACTCCCCGCCTTACCAACAATGCCATTAAGTTAAGCCGCGTTGGAGTCCACAGCTTCAGCTTTGGACGAGACTGGTCAAGGTGAGACGGCGTTGCCAAAGCTGAAGCTGTGGACTCCAACGCTGTCACCTGGCTTAACTTAATGGCATTGCCGCCTTACCAAGGAGAGGTTGTGGGTGGTTAGACCTCGTATTACCTTTTGAAATTCGCCGGCAACACCGGCTCAATCGCCTGTAAAATTCCCTTTAACACCTTTGGGGTCCCCGCCACAATATTACCAGTTTTCAAATACTCATTGCCACCCGCAAAATCACTCACCAAACCACCCGCTTCCAACACCAATAAAGCACCAGCCGCCATATCCCACTCCTTTAATCCGATTTCCCAAAAACCGTCCAATCGTCCTGCGGCCACATACGCTAAATCTAAAGCCGCCGACCCGGCACGACGCACGTCAGCCACTAAGGGAAACAAGGCTTTAAAGGAATTGAGATAAGTTTCCAGATAATGTGGAGTCCGAAATGGAAAGCCGGTACCAAGTAAGGCCCCCTCTATCGACGCCAAATTAGTCACTCGGAGTCGACGGTCATTTAAAAACGCCCCTTCGCCACGGCTGCTAGTGTATAAATCTTCACGCAATGGATCATAAATCACCCCTAATTCCACCCGCCCTTGACATCTCAACGCTATTGACACCGAAAACTGAGGATGACCATGTAAAAAATTGGTAGTACCATCTAACGGGTCGATCACCCATTCATAAATCGTCTTGCTCCCTGGTTGTGAGCCACTCTCCTCCGCTAAAAAACCATGTTCAGGATACGCTTTTTTCAAAATTTCAATGATTGCCGCTTCCGCTTGTCGATCCACTTCGCTGACAAAATCATTTTTACCTTTCGTGTCTATGTGTAAGCCTGGACGTTGCTCTAACGCACGAACAATCAGAGTACCCGCTCGACGAGCGGCACGAATAGCCATATTTAACATGGGGTGCATAAAGTTAATTTCTCCTAAGTTATATTTTGCCCGCTCAACTTATCAACTCATCTTACGCACCACCACCACCCTGGCCCCTCCTTGCTAAGGGTGGCGACTCCGGGTGTGTGTACTCCCCGCCTTACCAACAATGCCATTAAGTTAAGGAATCCCCCCGGTCAGGTTTTAACCTTGAAGGTCTG
>DZAL01000301.1 GCA_022729575.1 Thiomargarita sp. | reverse complement strand
GTTGGAGTCCGTATTCTAGGTAAATTATTTATTCAATACTTGCCATCTTTCAAAAAGTATGTTAACATTTCATGGAAATAGTCATTCATTTTGAAAAATGGCTATTGATAATTCTACCTTAAATAATTTGTTTGGAGATAACTTAATGAAAATGAACATTAAAACCGCACCATGGTGGTTTTTGATTTATCTATTAATTCCCTTGCTCTCTTACGCCGAGGGAGAAAATATCTTGAAAATTGCGGGGGGACCGAAAACGGGGGAGTATATTAATATTGCCAAATCTCTATGTCCAGCCTTGGGACAATTGTTTCAATGCGAAGCGATAGGAACGGAGGGGACTCTCGACAATAAAAAACGGTTAGAGAGTGGTGAAGTTAGCCTCGCTTTAGCCAAAAGTAATGTAGCAGAGGATTGGCTAAAAGATCCGACTTTCGCCAGCAAATACATGATTATCAAACGCATTGGCGATGAATCACTCTTTATTTTTGGCAAACCAGAAGTGTTGAAAGCAATCGGTAGTTGGATTGGGGTACGTGACAATGCGTTTCTGCTGAGTATTGGTTTACCAGGGAAATTGTCCGGTGATGCGGCGGTATTCAATGCGCTAAAAAATGTTCATGGTTCTCCATTGGCTAATTTGGAAGTTAAAGTTTACCTCGACCGGCCAACCTTGGTGGCGGCAGTCAAATCTGGTGAAGTGAAATTCGGTTTTATTGCCCAAGTACCAAATCCGGAAAACTCATTATTTGCTTCTATTAATGAGTCTGGCTTGATGATGATGGGTGTGATTGACCCAGATATGTTAACTTTTGGTGAAACGTTTCGAATCAAGCCAGTCACGGTAAGAAATGCTAAATGGTTTGGTCTCGGTGGCGGTGCCAAACAAATTGAAACCGCTAATGTCCCGGTGGCCATTATCGCGGTTAAACCAGAAAGTCTGCAAGGTCGAGCCGCCATGGTACAGCAAGCGGCTATTAAGAAGATTCAAGAGATGCCGGAAGCTAAGTTATTGCCACAACAAGCGTGGATGCAAGAGTTAGCCAATAAAGCCTCTTTAAAGACTGGTGCTGGTTTAGACCGTGTTATGTCTTCAATTAAAGAAGCCGCTGTGGGTGCCAAAGACCGATTAGAAAACTTGTCGCCGTCGGGAGCTAATAAGTAATTTTACGCCTAATCCCCCCGGCCGGCTCTTAAGCAGGAGTGGTGTCGGCGCCGGTAGTGATGCAAAAGGTAGTGGTCGCAGTCTCAAAAACCTGACCGGTTTAAACCACTTCCTTGTGCATGACTACTTATGCGTCAACTGAGACTTATGGGACACTTTGGTAGCGATGAAATGTAGGTGATCCGTTTGGAGTCCAAATCTTCAGATTTGGACGGGTTAATGTTTGAGCCTGGTTGGTCCACCAGGTTGCCAAACCTGAAGATTTGGACTCCGACGCGGCGATCTATAAATTTGGCTTAACTGCCAAGATTAACAACAATCCCAATTATACAGCACTTTGGAAAAATCTAATCGTCTTAAATCCTCTTCTTTGATAAAAAAATTGCCCACGCCACTATCTCCCCACATCAGGTCAATCGCATCATCCGTATCCATTTGCAACAGTAACCAATAATGGTCGCCGTCTCTCAGGTAAGTGCGGGGGTCAGTTTGGGTAAAATAGGCATAACCTCCCATCTTATGTCCACTGGCTGAACATAGCGCGGCATATTCATCAAAGATGGCATCTTCGTGCTCACCAAATTGTTGAAAAAACTGTTCTTCAAAAATTCGCTCAAATTGATAATCAGAAATACCTACCGGTTCATAATTTTCCTGAAACTGGAGTGAGCAACTAATTGACAGGGGAAAGTGTTGACAGGTCGGCAAAAAACTAAAATCCGTGACTAAATAATCTTCGCGCGGTAGCACTGCTGGAAAATACCGTAGCCGAAAATTCTGAGACTGCGTGGGATTATCGAAATTCACTCCATAAAGTTCATCATCCGCAATATAAAATTGTAAGATTCCTGAGTGAGGAAAGCCGGCTAAGTAAGGAACTTCGTCAAAGTTGATTTGAGCCAGCAAAAACAATGGTTTGCCATCGTCGCCGCGAGGATAGTCATCACCTTTGGGCAAATACGGTAGTCCACCAAATTTGCTTTGCCACAACGTTAAATTTGCCGACAGTTGCGGTTGCGGCAAAATTTTGATAAACGGTTTGATGGAGGCTTCAATTTTAGATTTAAACGGTTGTAATGCTGGAGAAAGTTCGATATTGAGTGGATAAGGCATAATGGTTCCTCATGGTGTTTTCATTAATTCTGGGGATTATATAGTAATATTCATCCTCCGTTGTACTTGAGTTCTGAGGGATAACACCCCTCGAAGGGGTGTTATCCCTACTGGCCAAAGTTCTGAGGGATAACACCCCTCGAAGGGGTGTTATCCCTACGGCCAAAGTTCTGAGGGATAACACCCCTCGAAGGGGTGTTATCCCTACGGCCAAAGTCATTGCAGAACAAATAGGTAAGGATATTACTATAACACGATTTACTTAAATTTATTTGAGTTCCAAAAAATAATTATTTCATGTCAAGACACCCAGACTATCGCTGTAAATGACCACCTCCCTCATCAATACACTTTGGAAAAAAACTTTCCAAAATTATTTAAGAGGTTTATAATCTAAATTGTGATTTTATTATGAGCAATGTCACGTTGGAGTCCAAAATTTGAAATTTGGACTGGGGAGCTACTACGTTGCCAAATTTCAAAATTTGGACTCCAACACGACTTGAATTTTCACCTACGTTTCAGGACTATTTCATTTCTAATTATCATTTCTAATATTTGTATTGTTGCAAGGTGCTAAATAATGAAAAACTTGACGACTTGGCAGCAGTGGATTTTTGCTACTAATTTATTAATTTTATTGATATTTATTGTTGTAGCTACCATGGACTCGACCTCTTCCCATGGTGGAAGAGGCATGAGTTCAGAGATGGTAGCAGGTATTATCTTCCGGCTTTCATCTGCGAAATCTGTGTCATCTGCGGCAATCTGCGATTCAGATTTGGGGTTGAACTTGACTCGATAAGAATTTTAAACTACCATTGGCCGAGAATCCTAAAACCTAAAGAGTGAGGTACTCTGATATGAGCATGGCTATTGAAATTTCCGAGGACTTGATACAAGCGATTCACACCCAGGCGACCCGTTCTAACCGCACTGTTAGCGGGCAGGCAGATTACTGGTTACGTATCGGTAAACTGGCAGAAGACAATCCCGATTTACCGTTGTCCTTCCTCAAAGATATTTGGCAGGCATTGCAAGAACCAGAGAGTGAAGAATACCATTTTGGCTAAAAATATGCGCATCTTACAGAAACCTATCTTCAAGAAAGTGGTCAAGAAACTTTACCCTTCACAAAAGCAAGAACTTGACGAGGCTATCAGTGCCATTCTGCAAACACCAACTTTAGGTGTGCTCAAGTTGGGAGATTTGGTTGGGGTACGAGTGTACAAATTCCGAATGCAAGGACAGCAAATGTTACTGGCCTACCTGTTTGATGAAACGACGGAGACGTTAACTTTGTTAGCGTTAGGTTCTCACGAGAATTTTTATCGTGACCTCAAAAAGTGGATGTGAGGAAAGCCCGCGTAGTGCAACTAAATTCTCCCGCAATGCGCCTTGCCCGTGTGGGTCGGGGAAGCGGGTGAAGGAGTGTTGTGGGAAGGTGAAGTAGCCATCTTATGTTGTCTCGCCGCATCAAAAAACGCGGTTTCCTGGTTATTCAGGGTGGTAAATCTTTGCAATTCCTTGGTTAAGGGTTCTTTCGCCGATTCCAGTTCCTCAGTCAAGATACCTAAGACTTCGGCACTGCCCAGGGAAATTTTTTGAGTCACGGCCATGCCTATATCGGCGGGGGACGCATTCGTCAAATTCGCATCACCTAGATGGTCAAGGGTGCTCTGAATAAGTGGTTTGGTGGTCATGGGGTTATCTCTGTGGTTAAGATAAACAGGGCGACCGCGCCGTGCCTAAGTGGTGCGTGGGACGCACCCTACCCATCGGCCTTAACTTAATGGCAGTGCGGCTAAAGCCGCACTGCCATTAAGTTAAGGTCGGGTGCGTCCTACGCACCATTCGGAAACTCTATTTCATTTCTAATTATCATCTCTAATATTTGTATTGTTGCAAGGTGCTAAATAATGAAAAACTTGACGACTTGGCAACGGATTTTATTTCCTAATTTATTAATTTTATTGGTATTTGTTATTATAAACACCATGATCCCTTTCAATGGTGAAGAACTCTTTAGTCCAGAGCAGGCAGCAGGTGTTAGCTTCTTTTTGATGAGTCTTGGACTGGCCGTAGCTAATTTGGGAATAGGAATTATCTGTTTGTTGTTACATTTAGTGCAAAATTTACGAGGAGATGACCAAAAACACTGTTTAAAGTTATTTGGGATTTTTTTCTTAGTGGCGGTGCTAGTGGCTATATTAGCGGTGCCGGGATGTTTTCTCGTGCCAGAGTTGTTAAACTTGAACCAGTAAGCGAACATCAGGTTTTTGGGGTAGTGAGGCAATCTGGGTGATAACTGAGGACCTACTGGTCGTGGTGTGCGGTCCGACCTCCGAGATCTTCAAGACCTCGGAGGTCTAATCTTAAGTACTGAAGCAGAAATTTTGCGGTATTTTCCCTCACCCCCGACCCCTCTCC
>DZAL01000435.1 GCA_022729575.1 Thiomargarita sp. | reverse complement strand
TCCGTTTTGGGATATACAACCGGCGGAGTGGTTTTGGTTTATAGCCCTTACGTTTCAGGGTGTTTGCAGGGACAAATAAATCGTCGCCCTTTTTCCATATAACACCGTCAACGCCGGGCGTTTTACCTCCTTTGTTGTTGATTACCCTCCAAACCGATAAAATTTTTGCATAAGTTGAACTTGTTAAAGTCCGGCACAATTTCCTGACTTTATTAAACTTGTTTTGTTGCATAGCCTTTGCAATACGGATTTGCATTTTCCGGACGAACTTACGAATATCTGTAAATAAATTTGTAATATCCATAATTTTACACGTTTTCAGATGCCCACCCTGCCTCGCAGCGGGGTTCTATAGCTATTTCTGAATTTACGAAAATTCTGCAATTCTTTGTGCAAAGAAACACCAGTTGGACGTGGGCTCTCTTTCGAGCAGGGCAAATTTTGAACCCCTATACATCTTGTTACAAGATGCCATTCGCTTTTTCCTACATCTTACTCCGGCACGTATGTTCGGAATGCCTTGCGGTTATCCTTACAGCGTCTTACGTAATGCATTGCACTGTAACGTACACGGGTTACCCTGTTGCCAATAAATGAATTAACGCTGGACTTAGGTTTTCTCACGTTGTTGGTTACCCAAACAGCGGACGCTATCCTCCGGTGGAATCATTGTACGTGTGTGTTTTAGCGACAACAAATCACAACCTTACCACTTGCCATTTTGGCCAGAGCGTATCATTTTCCTTTTTCGCTCAACCCGTTTAACGGAGGGTTCTTCACGTCTTCAATTAATTTAACCATATCCTGCTACCTTAGCCCTTCAAACGACTTGGGAAACATCGTAGGCCTTACTCTCCTCACGGATTTCAGACCCTCTGATTGGTATCTCGTACCCAGATTAGGAACATTGTCCCGGGGGCTTCAACCGATTATGGATGCACCATACATCCGCTGCCCCGGTAAGGTCTATTGACGTAACAATAGGATTAATCTATGTTTCAAAGAACAAGTAATCAATCATTTATTGACCTTTGCAGGTCGCACTAAAGCTAACGGTAACTTGTAGCCGACGTTTGCCCTTGCACCGAGGTTTCGCGCCCGCGAAACCGTCAAAAGGGCAAATGGAGGCTACAAAATGTT
>DZAL01000116.1 GCA_022729575.1 Thiomargarita sp. | reverse complement strand
GACCTTCAAGGTTTCTTTGGCCGGCTTAACTTAATGGCATTGAGGCTTTAGCCGGTGGGCCGGCCACGACGACCTTTAATGGGGCACCGACCCCCACCGGCTAAAGCCTCCACTCCAACGCCAGTGTGAAATATACTATAGAACTCAAAGCATTACCAAAATAAACACATGCTCCACCTCTATTCCAGCAATCGGTTAGAACCACTGCTAGAGATTCTAGCCACTCTCGTTACTACCCCTCTGCCTAATCCATTAGACCAGGAAATTATTGTGGTCCAAAGTCAAGGCATGGAACGCTGGATCGCGATGCAATTAGCCCAACGGTTAGGCGTGTGGGCCAATAGTGAGTTTCCTTTTCCCGAAACCATGTTATGGCGTATTTTCAAAGACATTTTAGGTTATTCTCGCTCCGAGCAATTTAAATTTAATCGCGAAACTCTCCTCTGGATGTTCATGACGATATTGCCTCAATTCCTAACCACACAACCAGCAGCGGCGACTGAACTTCACAATTATTTACAGGACCAACCATCGATTAAATATTATCAACTTTCGACCCAACTGGCTGACAGTTTTGACCAATATCTGATTTATCGTCCCGATTGGATTCAAGAATGGGAAGCGGCTTCCTGCGCCATCTCCCCACCACATTGGCAAGCACTCCTCTGGCACACTTTGACTAAACATTATGGCAATCGCCATTGGACCCGCTTACGTACCGAATTTTTGCAAAAACTGCAACGGCTAACCTCTCCGCCGCCACACTTACCCAAACGCTTTTCGGTATTTGGCATTGCCGCCTTACCGCCGTTTTATTTAGAAGTATTCACGGCAATAGCCCGGTTAACTGAAATCCATATTTTTTTACTCGATCCTTGTCAAGAATACTGGGGAGATATTTTTTCGGACACGGATATTGCGCGTAAAATTGCCCGTCTCCAAGGTAAATTACGCACGCCAGACGACCAACACTTAGAAAAAGGGAACAGTTTATTAGCCTCCATGGGCAAATTAGGCCGCGATTTTATCGACCAGGTGATTGAACTCGCCCACAGTGACATTGAAGAACAACGCTTTGAATCCCCAGGTGAAACCACCTTACTCACTTGCATTCAATCAGACATTTTACAATTACGAGAATCTAGCACTGAATCCGCCTCGCGAATCATTGCAGCCACCGATAAATCGATTCAGATTCAAGCGGCTCATAGTCCAATGCGGGAAGTAGAAATTTTACATGACCAATTATTAGCCTGGTTTGAAGAAAATCCCACCTTACAGCCTAAAGACGTGCTAGTCATGTTGCCAGACATTGAAAAATATGCCGCGTTTATTCAAGCGGTGTTTGCTACCACGCCGGCGACTCAGAAAAAAATTCCTTTCAGTTTAGCCGACCGCAGTTTACGGCAACAAAGCCAATTAATTGATACCTGTTTTGCTATTTTGGAACTTCAGCACAGTCGTTTTAGTGTCACTGAAGTGTTGGCCATCTTAGAAGTACCGGCGGTGCAACGACGATTCGATTTAGTTACCGCAGATTTAGAACTGATTCGTTATTGGATTGAGCAAACCGAAATTCGTTGGGGCGTGGATGGGCACAGTCGTACACAAATGGGGTTGCCAGGATTTGAGGAAAATACCTGGCGTGCCGGTTTGAAACGCCTATTGCTAGGTTATGCCTTATCTCATCACAGTGAAGAACACTTATTTGAAGACATTTTACCGTTTACTGACCTAGAAGGAGGAGAAACTTTAATTTTAGGTAAATTAGCCGCGTTTGTCGAAAATTTATTTGAATATGTTCATCAACTTTCCACGGCCCGCTCGTTAACTGATTGGGCCGAATTGTTAAACCGACTGTTAACTCGTTTTTTCCGGCCGGCCGAGGACCAGGAAGCCGAGTTGCAACCGCTACGTAAAGTCCTCGCCACGCTAATAGAGTCTGGTCAACGTGCTAACTTTCAAACGGTAATCAATAGCGAGGTGATCGTAGCTCACTTACGTCATCACTTAGAAATGGTCCCGCAACCGATCAATTTTTTAACCGGTCAAGTTACTTTTTGTACTTTATTGCCCATGCGAAGTATTCCCTTTAAAATCATTTGCCTACTCGGCATGGATGACCGAGCTTACCCACGTCCGACGAAAACCCTGGGATTTGATTTAATCGCACAACATCCACAACGGGGAGACCGCTCCCGTCGTCAAAATGACCGTTATTTATTCCTTGAAGCGTTGCTCTCGGCACGTCAATACTTCTATCTCAGCTATGTCGGACACAGCATTCACGACAATACAGAAATGCCGCCTTCCGTGTTAATTAGTGAATTGCAGGACTATATTAGCAAAGGTTTTAAACACCCGGCGTACTCCAATATTTTGGATTACCTCGTCACTCACCATCCACTGCAAGCCTTCAGTCCGCGCTATTTCAATCATTCCGATAAACGTCTATTCAGTTTTTCTGCCGAATATTGCACCGCCAGCAACGCTTTGCTCAAGAAGCGACAAACTGTCAAGTTTATTAAATCGACACTGCCTGCCCCCACTGCGGAATGGAAAACCATTTCGTTGGAACAATTAATCAAATTTTTTACTCATCCGATTCAATTTCTATTAAAAGAACGTTTAGGCATCTACTTAACCGGCCAGAGTAAATTATTGGCCGAAACGGAACCGTTTGAAATACAAGGTTTAGAACGTTATAGTTTTAATCAAATCTTAGTGGAAAAAAGTTTGCAAGGACATGATTTAATCAAATATCAAACCATTGCCAAAGCACGAGGACAATTGCCCCAGGGCCAGATTGGTGAACAACTCTATCACAATATTATTGAAGAAATTCAACCGTTTATTTACAAAGTACAACAGGCCACCCAGCAAGCAAAAGCGGTAACCCGTCCCCTTAATCTCACCATTGAGGGAATGCGGATTACTGGGCATTTAAATCGTTTATGGCAAACTCATTTAATTCACTACCGTTACGTTAATCTTAAAGCCAAAGACCATATTCGGTTATGGCTCCACCACCTCATTCTCAATTGCTTAACCGAAACCTCGTTACCGCGTCATAGTCTGTTAATAGGTAAAGATGACGCTTGGGAATATCCACCCATTCCCAACAGTCAAGAAATTTTAGCCAGTTTACTGAGGCTGTATTGGCAGGGATTACAACGGCCGTTATTGTTTTTTCCAGAATCGGCTTGGGTTTTTGCGGAAGAGTTTAGTCAATCTTTAAAGGAGGGTAAGAACGAAGAGGTAGCGAGGAAAATGGCTACCACTAAAGCCGCTCATCAATGGTTAGGTAAAAATAGTTCCTTTGCCCCAGGAGAAAATCAAGATGAATACTATCAACTGTGTTTTGGCCACCAAGTCGAAACAGTCATTCCCCTCCAGGAGAATGAAGAGGAGTTTAAACAAATAGCGATGCAGTTTTTTGAACCATTGCTAAAGTCTTATCTCAAATGCCAGATTTTTAATTAGCCCGCGTAGCGTAGGGTGCGTTAGCGATAGCGTAACGCACCATTTTGGAAAGCCACCAACCATCAAAAAACCACCAAGAAAAAAGCCCGCGTAGCCAGTGTAGGGTGCGTTAGCGATAGCGTAACGCACCATTAACGCACCCTTTTGGAGAGCCACCAACCATCAAAAAACCGCCAAGAACAAAGTAACTAGAGCAAACGTAGCAAAATTTTTAATTAGGAGGTTATTATGCTTAGAATTCTCAATAAGATTCGTCAAGTCGGAGTGGTCACAGAGCCGCGGCCGACCGATGACACGGTAGAGACCATTGGCAACCAAGTGAAAGAACAAATCAAACGCTGTTTTGCCGGCAGTTTAGCGATTCGTCAAGTCGATGCCGGCTCTTGTAATGGCTGTGAATTAGAAATTCAGGCGCTGAATAATCCCTATTACGATATTGAACGTTTTGGGGTACATTTTGTGGCCTCGCCACGACATGCCGATATGTTACTGGTCACTGGTCCAGTCTCTCGTCACATGCAAACGGCATTATTACGCACCTATGAAGCCACGCCTCATCCCAAATTGGTGGTTGCCACCGGCACCTGTGCCGTTGATGGCGGCGAATTTGGAGTATCCTATGCCAGTTGTGGTGCCGTAAGTAACGTGATTCCGGTAGATGCCGTAATCATGGGTTGTCCACCCACACCAGTGGAATTAATGAACAGCATTTTGAGAGTCATCCAAACTAACACTTGAATCGTCAGTAGTAACTCACCTTACGCACCACCACCCCTAGCCCCTCCTTGCTAAGGCGGGGAATATCCCCTACGATTCAGGCGGTGCTTACTCCCCTCCTTGCTAAGGCGGGGAATATCCCCTACGATTCAGGCGGTGCTTACTCCCCTCCTTACTAAGGAGGGGTTGGGGGTGGTCAGGCGTAAAGTGAGTAGTAAATATATCCAAACGAAATTTGTCATCACCAATGAGATAATTAATATGCCACCACCGTTACCAAACGCACAAGACCTTAATACGGCCTTAACTGCCTTTCTACAAACCTCTTCTTTGGAAGAGGCACAACAATTATTAGCACAATATCCGGTATTACTCTCGGATGAAATGGATTTATGGTTAGGCACGATTATTCATACGGCCCGCCAGCAAGGTCAAGAACAGGCCGCGGCGGGTTTGGATGAACGTCGTGATTTTATTCGCAGTGTTCGTCAAGAGCAGGAGCTTAAAGCGTAGTTTTGGTTTAGATGTTCCAAATCTCCAAGATTTGGAAAATCTCGATAACGAGGCTAGAGAGAGCTATAGTTTATCTATCCAATAATCAGGTCCTCGGTGTTGATTGGCAATAGCAATCACTAATAGGTGGTCTCGTTCTACTTACTATAGTAGTCAAGAGGTCAAACCTGACAGGTCTCAAAGACCTGTCAATTCACCTTACGCTGGTGACTCATCCGGTTCAAACCGGCGTTTATCATAGTAGAAAGTCATAAAAGGACCGCCTTCTTCGGTGGTCATTCCTAACACAATATCCAGAGGTTCTCTAAAGTAAGTACTACCTGTTTCTTTATCCTCACTAAGAACAGGACTGTCAAGCACTGCTACTACAATAGCAGGCTGATATTTTTTAGGATACTTCCTATTCTGTAGTCCTTTTTTCCATTTGACCAATTGTCCTACTTGAAAAACGTAGGGCTGTAATAGAGCCATACAATTTTCTACCAATTGCGCTCTGTAACCTGCATCATACTTTGCAGGATCATCTGGAATATCATCTTCGGCTTTTTGTCTGTCGAGAGATTCTTTAAGCAAATCAGAGAGAGAGGGCTTTTGTTTTTCATCGGACATAATTTCAGTCACCTTATTTGGGCTATGCTACTTTATTAACAGTTGGGGTTGGTTTCCACCCCTCTTGTCGTTGCTGAGGTTGTTGAGATTGTAGTAAATCGGTGTGTATTTTCTCGTTATTGACTACCAGATTTAGCACCGGTTTAGATCGTTGAAATGGTGGTAAATTGAGGTCTATTTCTGGTTTCTCAGTAGAGACTGAGGATAATACTTGGATTAACTGTCTTTGCTCTTCCCTACTGGGAGTTTTAAGCAATAGGTTAATAAATTCCTCCTGATCGTTTTGAGGTAGCGCCTTGAATATCCGAAAGAATTGATTTTGTTCTTTGTCCTCAACGTTTCGCAAGATACTAAGCAACTTTTGTGGTTCGGTTGTCGTTGCAGGAGTGGGTTTGATAATATAGGATTCTTCAAAATAGGCCCCAATAATATCCACTTTAGCAAGCTCTGACGGATTACCTCGTTGTTCTAGTGTGTTTTCAAATGCTTGGACAAATGGTTCATTACTCTTAAGTAAAACAACTGAGGCTATTTCTCTTCTTTCTGCTAAAGAGAAATGAGAATGAATCTTTTGCCTAATCAGCTTTAAATCGGCTAATCTACGTTCTCCCACCCAATTGGCAGAGATAACCACATCCCACCATGTCGCATCTTCTGGGCGCAAAATAACAAACAACGAAATCTTTCCTTTTTCCGCGAAAAGTTCTCGTTCGATTTTAGAAAGCTTTTGAATCAATTCACTATTGATAATTTTTTCCATAATTCTCTAACAGCCTCCAACTGTTGTTCTGCTTCAGCATGAGTGGCACCAATTCGGGCATAACGTATCTCAGGATTCCAAGTGACAACCATATCCCAATACGCACCTATGTTAACATCGTTACCTATTACATTGATAAAATCTGTTAAGCGTACTAAATCACGTAACTCATGTATTCTTACCGTTTTCTTCTGTAATGGTGATAACTTTGCTACCATGTTGGTATTCAATTGCCTGAATTCATCGGGCGTTTCTGGAAAATCAGTGTTTTGTTCTTTAGCAATTGTAGCTTTTAAAGCCAGTTCAATTACATAACCACTTAGATAAATAGTACCATCATATCGATTACCGTCAAACAGTATCTCTGAATCCCTTAAACGAGTTTCAGCAATTTTTTTAAGTTCCAGTGGTTTTAATCCCATAATTATTTTTTGGTTATCCAATTATTGAATTGTTCAAATAATTATACAGAACTTTTAATGAATGAACAAGAGGGTTTATTCAATGCAGTCGAACAGAGTACACAACATCTTTTGGTTGCTTCAGACCCATCAACTTAAGTAGTTGTAGGTTGGAGTTAGCGCCAGCGAACTCCAACCATTTTATTCCAATTGCCGAGCCTTTGTTTGGAGTTCGCTGGCGCTCACTCCAACCTACCAAATCTTCAAAGTGCGTAAGGTGAGTTATCAGTCTTGTTAGGTACTACTTTGGAGCAGTTAAGTACTGAAGCAGAAATTCGGTGGTATTTTCCCTCACCCCGCCCCCCTCCAAAGGAGGAAAAGTAGCAAAGCCGTCAGCGCTTCGTGCTCATGGTCATTGTCACGGTCAAGATAACAGGTGGGAATTGGCCGGCAAATTTCGGTCGAAACTTCGCAGGTTTCAACAACCTACGAAGTGTCTTCTTGACTATTTGACTATGACTAAGCGGTAGTCCCTACCAACTAATGGAGGTATTAAAATCCAGGTGCTAACTTTCCTAAACCTTACCAGTTTTAGGTTTCCTAAACCTCACAGGTTGAGGAAACCTCGGCGATTCTAAGTTTCCTAAACCTCAAAGGTTTAGGAAACTTTGAGCTTTGATAACTCATTGAAGGTTAACACCTCCATTGGTTTGGAGGGACTACCGGCTAAGCGGCTTGCGGTAAAATCGGAATCACTTTACCTGCCACTGCTTTGGCCGCTTCTTGGTATTCCTTGATTTCATGGAAATTCAAGTAACGATAAATGTTGCTAGACAGCGGGGCAATCGCATTGACGTTCTCCTGATATTCGCCCATCGTCGGAATTCGTCCTAATTTAGCACAGACCGCGGCTAATTCCGCCGAGGCCAAATAAACGTTGGCACCTTTACCTAAACGGTTGGGGAAGTTGCGGGTGGAGGTAGAAACCACGGTAGCGCCATCGTTAACCCGTGCTTGATTACCCATGCACAAGGAGCAACCGGGCATTTCTATGCGGGCCCCGATTTTGCCAAAAATCGAATAAATACCTTCTTGGCGCAATTGATATTCATCCATACGAGTCGGTGGTGACACCCAGAGGCGAGTAGGAATATGGTCAGAGGTTTCCAGCACTTTGCTGGCGGCCCGGTAGTGGCCAATATTGGTCATGCAGGAGCCAATGAAGACCTCATCGATTTTCGTGCCGGCCACTTGTGATAACGGTTTCACGTCGTCTGGGTCATTTGGACAAGCTAACAGAGGTTCTTTGATCTCGTCTAAATTAATTTCAATGACCGCCGCATATTCCGCATCAGCATCTGGGGCCAAGAGGACTGGATTAGTTAACCAAGCCACCATCGAGTCAATGCGTCGTTGTAAAGTGCGGGCCTCACCATAGCCATTAGCCATCATCCATCTTAACAAAGTAACGTTAGAGTTGAGAAATTCAATAATCGGCTCTTTAGCTAAAAGTACGGTGCAACCATTTGCGGATCGTTCGGCCGAAGCATCGGCCAATTCAAAGGCTTGTTCCACTTTTAACTGCGGCAATCCGGCAATTTCTAGTACGCGACCAGAGAAGATATTTTTCTTACCGGCTTTGGCTACGGTTAACAATCCTTGCTGAATCGCTACGTAAGGAATCGCATTGACTAAATCACGTAAAGTAATACCAGGCTGCATCTTTCCAGTAAAACGCACTAGCACGGATTCTGGCATGTCTAAAGGCATGACTCCCAGCGCGGCGGCAAAAGCGACGAGACCAGAACCGGCGGGGAAACTAATGCCAATGGGGAAACGAGTATGAGAATCGCCGCCAGTGCCAACGGTATCCGCCAGAATCATCCGATTAATCCAAGAGTGAATAATGCCATCTCCCGGTTTCAGTGACACGCCGCCACGAGTGCGAATGAAATCCGGTAATTCATGGTGTAATTTAATATCTACCGGTTTCGGATAAGCCGCCGTGTGACAAAAACTTTGCATCACTAAATCCGCCGAAAAACCTAAGCACGCTAATTCTTTTAACTCATCACGAGTCATGGCCCCCGTCGTATCTTGGGAACCTACCGTGGTCATCGCCGGCTCGCAGTAAGTGCCAGGTCGGACCCCGTTAACGCCGCAGGCTTTACCCACCATTTTTTGGGCCAGAGTATATCCTTTGCCAGTATCTTTAGGCTGAATTGGCCGGATAAATAATGCCGTCGCTGGCATCCCCAAAGTTTGTCGAGAACGCTCGGTAAGTGAGCGACCAATAATGAGCGGAATGCGTCCGCCGGCTCTGACTTCATCGGGTAACGTCACGGGCCGCAATTCAAAGTGACTCACTTCTTGTCCTTGGTCGTTGACGATACGGCCTTGATAGGGATAGATGGTGATAACATCTCCCGTATTTAACTGAGTGACTTCACATTCAATCGGTAATGCTCCCGAATCTTCGGCGGTGTTAAAGAAAATCGGCGCAATTTTACTCCCTAAAATAACTCCTCCTTGTCGTTTATTGGGAACGTAAGGAATATCGTGGCCCAGGTGCCAAAGGATTGAATTGATAGCTGATTTACGAGAAGAGCCGGTACCCACCACGTCACCCACATAAGCCAGGGGGTGACCTTTTTTCTTCAATTGTTCGATGGTCTCTAAGGCACTGTCCATACGCTGTACTAGCATCGCTTTCGCATGAAGAGGAATATCAGGTCGACTCCAGGCTTCCGAGGCGGGGGAAAGGTCATCGGTATTGGTTTCACCAGGTACTTTAAACACCGTCACGGTGATCGCTTCCGGTAAACGTGGTTTAGCGGTAAACCATTCTCCTTCGGCCCATGAATCCAATACTTGTTTAGCAGTCTGATTAGTTTTAGATTTCTCCACCACATCATGGTAGGCATCAAACATCAGCAAAGTATGAGACAGTGCTTTGGCGGCTAACGGGGCGAGGGTAGGAGGGTCCAACAATTCAATCAGAGGTTGAATATTATAACCGCCCAACATAGTGCCCAATAATTCGGTGGCGCGGCCAGGAGTAATTACTGGGCATAAAATTTTGCCGGTGGACACGGCGGCTAGAAAACCGGCTTTCACATAAGCGGCCTGGTCGACCCCTGGCGGGACCCGGTGAGTTAACAGATCAACTAGAGTTTGTGCTTCGCCGGTTGGCGGATTTTTTAATAATTCTACTAAACTAGCTACTTGCTCAGTATTTAAGGGCAAGGGGGGGAGCCCTTGACTGGCACGGTCTTCAATATGCTTTCTATACGTTTCTAACACGTTAATTTCCTCCATTATGGTTGATAATAAATTAGAAAAATAGGATGAGCGGGAATCTTATAGTAAGATTTTTTACATTTGTACTTATGATACAATAATAACTCAACTTACGCAAGTTAATTTGGCCAGCAGGGATAACACCCCTTCGAGGGGTGTTATCCCTCAAAGCTCAAGTTGGCCAGCAGGGATAACACCCCTTCGAGGGGTGTTATCCCTCAGAGCTCAAGTTGGCCAGCAGGGATAACACCCCTTCGAGGGGTGTTATCCCTCAGAGCTCAAGTACAAGAGTGGATGAATATTACTATAACTAAACTTTGTGTGCAACACCTCTTTGAGTGCCTGAAATAACCGACGCTATATTTAAGAGAAGAAACATTTCTTTTCGTTCCCACGCGCCGACGTGGGAATGCCGTGGGCCGCCCACGCGCGCCGCGGTGTCAATGCCATTAAGTTAAGCCGGCCAAAGACACCTTGAAGGTCTAAAACCAGACCTTCAAGGTTAAAACCTGACCGCGGGATTCCTTAACTTAATGACAGTGACGCGCCGACGTGGTGGGAACGGGACGCTGGCGCGTCCAGACGGCATTCCCACGCCGGCGCGTGGGAACGAGATTAAGTACAAAAGTGGATGAATATTACTATATCTTAAGATTTCTAGTCTTCGCAAAACTGCTGGTCATCATTTCTCACCTAGATTTTAGGACCACCCACTTTTTAACTCGGTTGTATTTCTTTCAAATGTCTTCCTACGGCCAACCAGGCACCGGTAATTCCCAACAATGCACTGGTCAGTAACAATATGGGAGTGGAAATCAAATCTAAGGTGACTAACTGAAATTGACTGTGATAGAGGGCGGTCAATTGTTTAATCGGGGTTTGGAGTAGCCAAAATGATAAATCAACGATTCCCCAGGCAATGGCACCTCCAGACAGGCCATACCAGAAGCCAAGATATAAAAATGGGCTTCGAATAAAAGCGTTCGTGGCACCAAATAGTTTATAAATTTCAATTTCTTCTCGCCGGTTATAGATGGCTAATCGAATCGTATTTCCTATCACTAATAATACTGCCAATGAGAGTAAAGTCGCCAGTATCAGCACCCCACGGCGTATAATTTCAATCATGGTAAACAGTCGTTTCAACCACAACATGTCGAATTGTGCTACCTCCACTTCCGGCATTTTACCTAATTGCTCTAATAATCGCGATCCGGCTTGAGTATCATTGGTAGCGAGTTGTACAATGAGGACGAAAGGGAGTGGGTTAGTCTCCAACGCGGTTAAGGCTTCGCCAAAGCCTGATAAATTACGATATTCTTGCAATGCCTGGACAGGAGTAATAATTTGAACGTTGCTGATTTCAGGGCGTTGCAATAACTGGTCGGCTAAAATATGAGCCTTTGCTTCATCCACTTCTTGTTTAAGAAATAAAGAAATTTGGACACTACTGTCCCATTCATAACTCAAATTTCGCACGTTTTCCAAGAGCAAATATAGTCCTGTGGGTAACGCTAAGGCAATTCCAATGACGGAGGTGGTCATTAGACTGGCTAATGGTGAGCGCAATAAATGCCCTAAACTGGCTAAAAACACTGACATCTGATGCGATAACCAGACATTGCCTAATTTAGGCGGTGGCGTCTTCCGTCGCGGAGGTGTGTTAGGGGGAGGCGTAAGAGGACGTTTCATCGTAACGGACGACTAATACGAGTATCGCCAACTAAGTGACCATGTTGTAACATTAAAGTTCGATAACCCAAGGTTTTAATGAGACTTAACGCATGAGAAGCAATTAGTACGGTGACTCCCACTTGATTGAATTGAGCAAATAGTTGCATGGTTTCCTTGGCCAGAGAGGGGTCCAGATTACCCGTTGGCTCGTCGGCTAACAAGATGGCTGGTTTATGCACGACGGCTCGTGCAATACCGACTCGTTGTTGTTGGCCCCCCGATAAAGTAATGGGGTAATTTTTCTCCTTAGTCAATAGTCCTACTTTATCCAGCGCGGCCCGGACTCGTCGGCGAATTTCTTGAGGACGATAGCCTGCCACTACGAGAGGAAGTGCGACGTTATCAAATATAGTACGGTCCACTAATAAACGGTGGTCTTGAAAGGTCATACCGATTCGTCGACGTAGGTAGGGTATGCGATAGGTGGGCAGTCGTCCTAAATGTTGACCATTCACGACAATTTGTCCGTTGCTATTTCGCTCAATCAGTGCAATTAAGCGTAACAAGGTACTTTTACCGGCACCAGAATGTCCGGTTAAAAAAGCCATTTCGCCCGGTTTGAGATGAAAACTGACATTCTTCAAGGCTTCGTAGCCGGCCGGGTAGCGTTTACTTACCTCATTGAAGATAATCATAATTATTAAAATAATTGGCGTGGTAAAATTCAGAATAACTCACCTTACGCCCAACCACCCCTAGCCCCTCCTTGGTAAGGAGGGGAGTAAGCACCACCGGCCTCGCAGGGGATATTCCCCGCCTTAGCCAGGAGGGGCTCTAGGGGTGGTTGGGCGTAAGGTGAGTCAGAATAATAATAAACCACGCAGGTTTAAAAAATCGGTAACTCCTAAAATCGGCGCGGTTTGGCCGCAGTTATTCTCGACTAAAAAGAGCCTCCACAAAACTAGCAGCTTCGAAGGGACGTAAATCATCGACGCGCTCTCCTACACCAATAAAACGGATAGGTAAGCCAGTTTTTTTAGCCATCGCAAAGACAATACCTCCTTTTGCCGTTCCATCTAATTTAGTCATGGTTACACCGGTGAGACCAATGGCATCGTGAAATTGCTTGGCCTGCATCAACGCATTTTGTCCAATACCAGCATCTACAATTAACATGGTTTCATGGGGAGCGGCTGGGTCTAATTTATTAATTACCCGCCGGACTTTTTTCAACTCTTCCATCAAGTTAATTTGCGTATGCAAACGGCCTGCCGTGTCAGCAATTAAAATATCAATGTGGCGGGCGGTGGCGGCTTGTAAGGCATCATAAATGACCGAGGCGGAATCGGCCCGATTATGTTGGGCAATGACGGGAACATTATTACGCTCCCCCCAAATTTTTAATTGTTCAATCGCCGCCGCCCGAAAAGTATCGCCAGCCGCCAACATGACCGTTCGACCTTCCGCTTGAAACCGCTTGGCTAATTTACCAATGGTGGTAGTTTTCCCAGAGCCGTTGACACCTACCATCAAAATGACAAAAGGTTTTTCCCAGTGATTTGGGAGGATTAAAGGGCGAGCCACGGGTTGCACAATAGCCAGCATATCTTCACGTAATGCTTGCAATAATGCTTCCGCATCATTTAATTGTTTCCGCGCCACCCGCTCGGTCAAATCCTTAATTAATTGCTGAGTAACTTCAACTCCCATATCGGCTGTTAGTAACAGGGTTTCGATTTCTTCTAACAATTGCTCATCAATAGCCTTTTTACCACGTAATAAATTAGTTAATCCAGTGGTAAACTGCTGACGAGTCCGGCTTAATCCCTCTTTTAAACGCGCAAATAAGCCTTTTTTTTCTGGTTGCTCTAGCGGTTTGTCGACAGGGTTGTCGAGAGGGGATAATGATTTATCTTGAGGTTTTTCAGTAAATTTTTCAGTTTTTTTGCCAAATCCGAACATTATATATTTTAACCGGTGAATCAGAAAGAAAGGACTATTTTAGCATTGTTAGAAAAAATCTGAACCTTGACAATCGATGAATAAAATTTAAAATACATAAATCGGTTAAGTTAACATGGTCATAGCAGGATTAATAATTGTCTCAATCGAAAAATTAGAGTTTTTAAGTGAATTTTATTAATTCAATTAATGTTACTAATGGCTAATTTTTAGCTTATAGATAATATGGTAAATATAAATCAAATGGAAAGCATGATAATTTTTCTACTAGGTGGTGCCGTTGGTGCATTTGTTAATTGGTGGTCAGAACAATCTCAAGATATAATGCGTCAAATACGTGCAAGAGATTCGTTTTTTAGTAGTTTATTCTCGATGTTAGGGAAAATTGCCAAAGCTGATGGTGTGGTTACTGAACCAACTATAAAGTTGATAAATAATTTTATAGAAAATAGTCTCCAACTAGATAACGAAGCGAGACGAAGAGTGATTACGGTTTTTAATCAAGCGAAAGATTCTTCTTTACCGTTTGATGAATATGCTAAGAAATTTTTGCATTCGATCAATCAACTTCCAGAATTCAATGAAAGAAAATCAGAAACGTTGCTCAATATTGTTGGATTATTGTTGCAAATTAGTAGCACCAACCATCAATATTCAGTGAAACAAGAGCAGATGATTTTAAGTGCAGTAGAGATCTTTGGCATAAATCATGATTTATATCAGCAAATTAAAACCGGTTATTATCCCACTTTTCAAGACCACACGAAGTATTATCAGATTTTAGGTTGTACACCAGGGGATTCTATAGAGGACATCAAAAAGAAGTATAGAAGACTGGTACAAGATTACCATCCTGATAAAGTTTTGTCAAAAGGTTTAGCACCGGAATTTGTGACCTTTGCTAATAAAAAGTTCCAAGAAATTCAGTGTGCTTATGAAGCCATCAAACAGGAACGTAATTAGCACCAATGCCATTAAGTTAAGGTGCGCGTCCTACGCATATTCCGAAAACCGCACGGTGCCTAAGTGGTGCGTGGGACGCACCCTACCAAATTTAAAGCACTACACTTTTCAGTCACTTAATCAGACCATTCCACTTTATCATAAATATCGGCCAATGCCAATTGACACTGAATCGAAGTCAATTGAATGACCGCTGGTAACTCGTTGGTTTCCTTCAACAACCACTCATTTTTAGCGTGTCGGACATAATGTTCCAAATGACATTCTGCTTGCGCAATTAGGAGATATTCCTGTAATGATTCCAGTGTCCGATAGTGCTGAAATTTTTTACCCCGGTCGTAGGCTTGGGTGCTCTCGGATAACACTTCGATAATCACCGTGGGGTTAAGCAACGTGTCTTTCTGCTCATCGTCAAAACCTGGTGAACCACAGAGAGCGACAATATCGGGATAGGTATATAAGCCCGTAGTACCGACCTTCACGCGCATATCGTTGGCATAGACGTGGCAAGGACGCTTTTTGAGTTGAGGATGAAGTTCACCAACGATATTCGTAGTAATTTGATTATGTGCCGGACCGGCACCGGCCATAGCCAATATTTCTCCTTCAAAATATTCGCTCTTATACTGAGCGCGACGTTCTCTCGTTAGATATTCTTGAGGACTGAGATAACTGGTTTGAACTTGTGCCGACATAAGTGATTCCTCTGTCAAGTAAAAAATGATTTAACTCGATGTTCAAGTTTTTCGTAAGTCATTGAAAATATTACCTAGCCCGCGTAAGTTGGAGTTCGCTTCGTTCACTCCAACCTACGCGGGCTCCAAGGGCTACTGATGGCATCCCGTCAACCACGCCAGCCGTTGAGTCAATTCCGCCTTTTTCTCTTTGGACTCCATCGCTTTCGTAAAATTCGGCGAGGCTTGAATCGGGAGGAGAAGCGAACTAGGTTTTAAATCGTCAGGCCGGGGTGGACTACCCGCAATCGGATTGACGAGAAAGCGGCTACGATTGATAAATTCTTCAAACGACAACTCGGTGCAGGGGCGTGGTAAGAGACCACTCAAGTCGGTAAACGTCGTGGCTAACGCCAACAGACTGCCACTAATTTTTTCCGCCGGGGAATCAATCAGGACAGGTCCATCCAGACCGACTCTGGAGGAGGCACTGATTAAACTGTTGGGCGTTTTAAGGAACTGTTGGGCGACGATATGGATATTGCCGCCGTGGCCTTCATCCGCTTGGGCGATAATTTGACTTTGGTCTAATACCACAAACTGAGGATTTCCGATGGTGATATTGCCGCCGTTACCGATACCACCACTGACACTGGTATTCAAACTACTCCCTCTTAAGTAAAGCCGGTTATTGGCAGTTATCTCCAGATGACCACCGCCCGAAAGCACTGCGCTGGTAGCTATTTTTCCACCGTCGACTATTTGAATCGTCTTCGCCTGAATTAAGACTGAGCCAGCATCCCCTGCCAGTGTGTCCCCACCATACGCCCTAGCAAAAATACCACTGGTTTCAGAAAATTTTTGGGACAAGAGTGCTTGGTTTTCTATTCTTGATTTGGAGATGTTCAAATTTTCAGTCACCTTAATTCTCACTAATCCGCCTGGTCCTGAACCCCAAGTATTTGCAGTAATTTGACCGCCATCGGTTAAAGTCAGGTGGCGAGCCTCTATTTCTATATCTCCTCCCTTACCAGCAGGAGTTTGCTGACTAAAAGTATCCGTGTAAATCGCACTGGGCATACCATTGTTGGCCACACCAGACAGGGTCAGACTCTCACTCGCTTCAATCTCAATGGTGCCAGCATTCCCACTGCCATCACTATCAACCTCGATGATTCCGCCATCGCGTAAACTGATTTGGTTAGCTTCTATCTCGATATTGCCACCCAGTCCGTTGCCAAAAGTGTCAGCACCAATGAATCCGCCGTCCTGTAGCGTCAAAGACCGTGCTTTAATCTCGATGTTTCCACCTTTGCCGGCATTGGCCTTTGAACTGAGCGAATTAGAGGTCAAGCCACTTCCAAACAGCGCTTCTTTACTCTTTAAGTTGGTATATCCTGAGAGAGTCAATTGATTTACCACGATATTCAAGTTTCCGCTATCACCAGTGTCGAAGGCGCCACTAAAAATTTGGGCCCCATCTCGTAAAGTCAAGGAGTCGGTATTTATATATATATCTTTACTGGAACCCGCCCCTTGCGAAAGATTAAAGACAAGGTTGCTTAAATTATCTTCGTCAGTCCCCATGGCCTCAAATTGGTTAGCTACGTGAAAGTGCATTTCTCCCGACCAGCCGATACCACGAGTACCAAAATTAATCACTGCTCCCCCACGCATGAAGAAGTCATTGACGCGAACGTCTAGCAATCCACCATGGTGCTTGATAGTATCTCCTAACAAAGCACTGTGTGTCATCTCCAAAAGGTCCCCATGAATAAACAGACTGCCTCCTTGATGACCACTGACTGTTACCACCGCATGGTTGAGCGTAATTTTTCCACCTGCCAGCGTTGTTGAAACAATCAGGCTCGATTGGCGTGGCATTACTTCGCCAGAGCCGACCACACTGGCCAGATAAATACGTCCTGACGCTGCTGAGAGCAGAGCGGTATCTGCGGTTAGGATGGGTTCATAAATACCAGCCAATGGGTCACTGTCGGTAGCTGAGAAAAATCCGAAAGCTAATTTTGACCCCTGTATCTGAATGTCGCCACCTATTAATGAAAAGGTTTGGTTCTCTGGTACTGATAATTGGTTATCTCGTATTCCAATGGTACTAGGAGAATCGGTTAAAAAGCCAAAGGCCGCGATGGGGGCCACCGTCAATAAACTATCCTTGGGGACACGGGCCTCAAACCGTCCGCCGTCACTTAACCGCAAGTAGTCCGCCGTGCTGGCATGAAAGCCCCCTTGCACCTCTAACTTGGCATTCGGGCCAAACATGATTCCATACGGATTGAGAAAATACAAATCCGCATTGGGTATGGTGGAACGCAAGGTGCCATCAATGTTGGAGGGATTGCCGCCCGTCACGCGACTGATGATATTTTGCACATTGTCAGGGCCGCTAAAGGTGGCACTTTCGTGACTTTGCAGATTGAAGTCACGAAAGCTATGGAACAAGTTACCCCCGTGTTGTTGGCCTACGTCGGCGCCAATTTGGTAATTGGGGCCAGGTAACGCAGCGGCAGGTCCTAAGGTGCCGTCTAAGGTGACTTCGGCAGATAGAGACTGGTAACTTAATAATCCGATTATCCAGGGTAAAAACCAACATTTTGATTGCATAGATATTCCATAATTTGGAGTTAAAAATAAAAGATAGCCAAGTTTCAAAAATAGTAGTATACTTGAAAGAAACTCTTAATACTCATAATATCACATCTATGGCAAAAAATCAACCACCCAAGCGGTACCAGTGTTAAACCGTGAGGTAGTCCCTACCAACTAATGGAGGTATTAAAATCCAGGTGCTAACTTTCCGAAACCTTACCAGTTTTAGGTTTCCTAAACCTCACCGGTTGAGGAAACCTCGGCGATTCTAAGTTTCCTAAACCTCACAGGTTTAGGAAACTTTGAGCTTTGATAACTCATTGAATGTTAACGCCTCCATTGGTTTGGAGGGACTACCCAAGCGATGATTCCATTTCTCCCCCCTGGCAACCAGCACCTCCCTAATAATAATTCCCCAAACGAATCGTCTGCGTTCTCAAGTCCTCCGGGCAACGGGGGAGGATGTCGCGGGCGGTGTTTTTATAAACCTTTAGCCCATTCATACGTCCCCGCAAGCTGTTGTAGAAGTTTCTGGTCGGCGGTAATAAAGTCGCAACCATACAATTGGGCCAAGCGAACAAATACGGCATCATAAACAGCAATGTCATGCTGATAGGATAGAGATAAGGCTTCTGGGAATAATTCGTGCCATTCTATCACGGTCACCGGCAACTGTGTCAAGCGCTGCCAAATCGCTAAACTGGTGGATTCCGTCAACCCATCGCGGCGCCGGACCCAGAGGACATTCGCCACTTCATAGAATAACGAGGAAGGTACTAAGACTATGGCCTGGCCTGCTAATAATTCTTCTAAAAATCGTTCAGCCACTTGACTGCCTTCCTCTAACAGAAACCATTTCACTACAATTTGGTGTCGAGTACTCTGGTTATTAAGTACTGAAGCAGAAATTCGGCGGTATTTTCCCTCACCCCAGCGACCCCTCTCCCAGAGGGAAAGGGGCGAAAGAACAATGGTTATGGGATGCGGAGTCCCCAAACACGTTTTGGGCCCCCGCGGGTGTCGTCCCCAAACCGGTTTGGGGACTCCGGGTGTCCCCCGCGGGTGTCGTCCCCAAACCGGTTTTCCTCGTTCCCACGCTGGCGCGTCACTGCCATTAAGTTAAGAAAAATTGTCTTTAAAAACCAAGCTTGTTGATT
>DZAL01000115.1 GCA_022729575.1 Thiomargarita sp. | reverse complement strand
GGTTGCCCTTACGTAAAAGTTTAAATGGACCATCTATTTATTGCTGGTCCCTAACACCCCTCGAAGGGGTGTTATCCCTGCGGTTTGGCCAAACTTATTATGGGACAACTAGATAAGGATATTACTATAGAAGACCGGACCCTGGTCGCTTCTCAACACTTCGAAACGGTTGGGGATTTTAGACTTCTTATCATCATGCTCTCGTCAGCAACCTCATAGAAGTGATATGATTAGGATTTTTCTCGCTTTAACTGATTGCATCTGTAATAATTTTGGTTTAATTAACTCATTATGACCCTGCTATGATTAATATACCTACTTTGTTGACTTTGACACGTATTGCACTAATTCCTGTTTTTATTATAGTGTTTTATCTCCCTTTAAGCAATCTCTTAAGCACTTTCATTTTTGCCTTGGCGGCGTTAACCGATTGGTTTGATGGATATTTAGCGCGAAAATGGGGACAAACTTCGGCTTTTGGGGCCTTTCTTGACCCGGTGGCAGATAAGTTAATTGTGGCCATTGCCTTAGTTTTATTGGTGCAAGTTAACCATACCCCTTGGATGGCTATTCCTGCGGCGATTATCATTGGCCGTGAAATTACTATTTCCGCGTTACGTGAATGGATGGCGGAAATTGGGCAACGTGCTCAGGTAGCCGTATCAAATCTGGGAAAAATTAAAACAACAGCACAGATGGTGGCATTATTGATGTTACTGTACCATGAGCCATTATTGGGTTTGCCCATTTATCAATTGGGTTACATTTCATTATATATAGCGGCATTATTAACTTTATGGTCAATGTTCATTTATCTACGGGCGGCGTGGCCTATTCTGCTTAAAAATCAGTAAACAATTGCTACCAACACTGTTGACTTTTTAGCAACGTAGGTGTTATAATAAAAAATTCACTTACTTATTGTTTTATTAAACTCTCGTTGCTTATAACTTAATAACTTAAAAAATTAAGGAGCTTTGCTTTCAATGCCCCAAGTCCGTGTAAAAGAGAATGAACCTTTTGAAGTAGCTATCCGTCGTTTTAAACGCGCCTGTGAAAAAGCCGGTACTCTGGCCGAAGTCCACCGTCGTGAGTTTTACGAAAAACCTACCTCGATCCGCAAACGCAAAGCCGCAGCGGCGGTGAAGCGTCACCTAAAGAAAATAAATCGTGATACGGTGCGTAGAGAACGCGCTTACTAATTTGATCACGTCCTGCCTGACTATCTGATTGATTCATCCTTACAGTGGTGGTATTAACTCGAATGACATCATTGAGAGAGGAATTGCGTCCTCACTAATAAGAGGTTAAGGGATGATTTGTCCTTAGTTTCAAGAGGTTCCACGGCTTAATTTTTTCTCCAAGTTAGTGATCTGTTGATAACGTCAATCCTATGATACTTGCCTGACTCCATTCCTCTTGGCAAGAGGAGTAAGGAGTGTGGTTGGTCATTGCTAATCAATTAAACTGATGACTTGACACCCCTTACTCCTCTTACTAAAGAGGAATTTCAGCCGGTGCGGAGATGAGTATTAAGTCCTCATGCTGATACTTTGTCCTCACTACTTTTCATTACTAGCCTTAAAATTATGCGTTGTTACCCGCCTAGAAAATGGTGGGTTTCGCGCAAAACCATCAAAAAATAATTAATTATGTCTGACTCTTTAAAAAATCGAATCCAAGAAGATATGAAAGCAGCTATGCGGGCGAAGGAAAAGCAACGCTTAGGTGCGATTCGTTTAATTCATGCCGCGATTAAGCAAAGGGAAGTGGATGAGCGCATTAATTTGGAGGATGCTCAAGTCATTGCGGTATTAGAAAAAATGATCAAACAGCGGCGTGATTCGTTCACGCAATACCAACAAGCAGGTCGCCAAGATTTGGCTGATCAGGAAGATTTTGAAATCAAGCTTATTCAGTCTTATATGCCGCAACCGTTGACGGAGGCCGAATTGGGGGATTTAATTGAAGCGGCCATGACGGAAAGTGGTGCCACTTCTCCCAAAGATATGGGTAAAGTCATGGGGTTACTGAAACCGCGTTTGCAAGGACGGGCGGATATGCAGGTGGTCAGTACCAAGGTAAAACAACGGTTGGGGAGTTAAGTCAGGTAGAAACTTAGTTTCTCTATACTATCTAACCACATTGGAGTTCAAAGTCTTACGATTTGGACTCCAGGCACGTTACGAGCTAATTCTGATGAGATCTCAAATTGAACAAATCCGCGTTAAAAACTTTAAGCTCTACAAAGAGTTACGTATTAAAAATTTGCAACGCTTAAACGTGTTTCTGGGGAGTAATGGCTCTGGTAAAACCACGCTCTTCAAAATTTTTAGTTTTTTGTCTACCTGTTTGAAAGATAATGCCACGGTAGCCGTCAATCGGGAAGGAGGTTTTAAAGAGGTGATTACCCGCGGAATTAATTCACAAACGGCGCTCATTGAATTTGAAATAAAATTTCGTAATTTTGCCGAAACCGCGGCACCTAGCCCATTGCTGACTTATGAGTTAAAGATTGGTTTGCACGCCGGCAAATATGTGGTAGTGGAAAGAGAAATACTGAAATATCGTCGTGGTAAACAACATGGCAAACCTTGGCATTTTTTGGACTATTCTGAGGGGATCGGCTCGGCTCTCAAAAATGAAGCCGATTATAATAAATTGGGCGTGGCCGAAGATCATAATAAACCGAGCGTAGCCGAAGAGCGCGAGGAGCAACCACTGGGGGCCAAAGATATTTTGGCTTTGAAAGGATTAGGACAGTTTGAACGTTATCACACCATTCGTAGTTTTAAAAATCTCTTAGAACATTGGTTAGTTATCAATTTACAGAATGAAGAAATGCGCCGCATTAGCGAAGTTGGTGCGGATCAGCAATTGTCCGCCTCAGGAGGTAATTTAGCACAAGTAGCCAGTTATCTTTATCAATATCATCCGGCGATTTTTCAAATTATTTTGGAAAAGATGAAACAACGGGTCCCAGGGATAGACCAGGTGGAAGTGTCTCAAAATGAGGCCGGACAACTGTTATTAAAATTCAAGGATAACACTTTTATCGATCCCTTTGTTGCTAAGTATGCCTCAGATGGTACGATTAAGATGTTTGCTTATCTGGTGTTGTTACATGATCCCACGCCACGTCCGTTACTGTGCATTGAGGAGCCAGAAAATTATTTGTATCCTTCCTTGTTAGCCGAATTAGCCGATGAATTACGCGAATATGCCATTAAGGGTAAAGGGGGTCAAGTTTTTGTATCGACCCATTCACCAGACTTCGTAAACGCTTTGAAAATCGAAGAATTATTTTTTGTGAAGAAAACGCAAGGAGTTAGTCAAATTTTGCCGGCCACGGAGTTTGAGCAGGTGAAAGAATTGTATGATAATGGTTGTGAATTAGGATGGTTATGGCAACATAAATATTTCGACGGCATTGACCCATGATAATGTTTCTAGTAGAAGATAAATCTATGGCGGGTAGTCCTGAAATATGAGTAAAATAAAGAGCTTAAGACTGCGCAACTTAGCTTTCCTAAGCCTCCGAGGCTTAGGAAAGCTAGTTTCATCTAGATTTCAGGATTACCCAATCTTAAATTCTTAATTCTTAAATTCTGCTTTAAAAAAATGCGAATCCAACGTAGCTTTATTGACGAATTGATGACCCGCGTTGACATTGTTGACGTTATCGACAGTTACGTCTCTCTTCGTAAAATGGGTCATAATTTCAAGGCTTGTTGTCCGTTTCATCAAGAAAAAACACCGTAGCCTAGGGGGTCACTGCCATTAAGTTAAGCTAAGGTTACGGCGTTGGAGTCCAAAGCTTCAGATTTGGCAACGCCGTCTTACCTTGACCAATCTCGTCCAAATCTGAAGGTTTGGACCCCAACGTGGCTTAACTTAATGGCATTGAGCCTAGGGGGTGGGGTTTTTCTCAACCGTGGCGTTAATCTTGACTAAAATAGGTGTTGCACACAGGGTATGAAATCATTTCCCCTAGGTACGTGGTGCCTCTTCGGTAAACTCATACAGTCATCAAAATTGCGCGGTCAGTCCTGTTGCAAAGCTTCGCTTTGTATTCCTGTGGAGTGTCATTTCTATCCGCGGCGGCTGTCCATGGCTTCTCGTAACGCTTCTCCAATAAAAATTAATAAGGTTAAGGTGGCTACTAAGACGACGAAAGTGCTTAAAGAAAGCCACCAGGCCGTGATATTGGCTTTACCTTGGGCTAGTAATTCGCCTAAGCTGGGGGATGAGGGCGGGAGGCCCAGTCCGAGAAAATCTAAACTGGTTAACGCTAAAATCGAGCTACTAATCCGAAACGGGAGAAAGGTTATCACCGGAGTCATGGCGTTGGGAAGGAGGTGTCGCCACATAATAGTTAAGTTAGGTACACCAAGTGCGTGAGCCGCTTTGACATAATCTAGGTTGCGTCCCCGTAAAAATTCGGCGCGGACATAATCGGCCAATCCCATCCAGGCAAAGAGCGAGAGTAACAGTAGTAGTAAAAATACACTCGGTTGAAAAATAGAGGCAAAAATAATGAGCAGATACAATTCTGGCATACTGCCCCAAATTTCCATAAATCGTTGTGAGAGTAAATCGATTTTGCCGCCAAAATAGCCTTGCACGGCTCCTGCAATAATTCCGACGACCATGCCAACGAAAGTTAACGCCAAGCCAAATAACACTGATAAACGAAAACCGTAAACTAATCGGGCGAAGACATCGCGGCCGCGATCGTCGGTGCCTAACCAATTATCTTTGGAGGGAGGGGCTGGGTTAGGTTTGGCATTGTCGTAGTTAATGGTGTTGTAAGAATAAGGGTTGAGCGGGTACCAGACCCAATTGGCCGGTGGTGCTAATTGCGTTTGAATAAATTGATCATGGTAGTCGGCTTCGGTCTCGAAGTCACCGCCAAAGGTGGTTTCTGGATACACCTGGAATAGGGGAAAATAATAGTGACCTTGGTAATAAATTAAAATGGGTTTGTCGTTACTCCAGAATTCAGCAAATAAACTGAGAATGAAGAGGAGGCCGAAAATCCATAAACTGTAATAGCCACGGCGGTTGGCTTGAAAACGTTGCCAGCGGCGTTGCATGGGAGTTAAGTAGAGTGTGTTGGTCATGCGGATTGTTCCACTGAGTCAAATTGGATTCGAGGATCTATGAAAACGTAACTTAAGTCAGTTAGTAATTTGGCTAGTAATCCTAAGAGGGTGAATAGGTATAGCGTACCTAAAACGACTGGATAGTCTCGTTTGAGGACTGATTCATAGGAAAGTAGTCCGAGCCCATCTAAAGAAAAGATGGTTTCAATGAGTAAACTGCCGGTAAAGAACACGCCGATGAAGGCGGCAGGAAAGCTCGTGGCTAAAGGAATCATGGCATTGCGAAAAATGTGTTTATATAATACCGTATTACTGCTTAAACCTTTGGCGCGGGCCGTGAGGACGTATTGTTTGCGAATTTCTTCCAGAAAGCTATTTTTAGTGAGCATGGTCATCATGGCAAAACTGCCAACCATCAAGGAGGTAATAGGTAAGACGAGGTGCCAGAGGTAGTCTATGATTTGTTCATACCAAATTAGCGTGTGCCAATTATCGGAGACCAGTCCGCGTAGGGGAAATAGATTCCAAAAACTGCCGCCACCAAAGAGTACCAATAAGGTGAGTCCTAAGACAAAACCTGGAATAGCATAGCCAATAAGAATGAGGGTACTGGTGGTGACATCAAAGTGGCTACCGTCTCGTATTGCTTTGGCTATTCCCAAGGGAATGCAAGTGAGGTAGGTGAGGAGAAAAGTCCACAGTCCTAAGCTGATCGAAACGGGTAGTTTGGACATGATTAATCCTAAGACGGATTGATGGTGAGTATAGCTATCCCCAAGGTCAAAGGTAAGGTAATGCCAAAGCATGATGAAGAAGCGTTGATAGGCAGGTTGGTCAAAGCCATATAAGGCGGCCAGTTGTTTGAGTTGCTCTTGGTCGAGGCCAGTGGCACCACGGTAGAGTCCTTGAAGGCCGGCACTGGCTTCGCCGCTGAGTTGGCTATGGTGTTTAAGTTGATTTAGGAGTTGTTCGACGGGGCCGCCGGGGACAAATTGGGTGACGATAAAAGTAATTAGCATGACTCCAAATAAAGTGGGAATCATGAGGAGAAGGCGTTTTAGAATGTAGTGTGTCATGAGATTTTTGAGATTTTATAGATGTAGTCAGTTAGGGTTGACCAGATAGAGTAATATTCATCTACTCTTGTACTGCTGAACCATTATTCTTAGAGACCCTCTGTACACGGAATCACCAATACACGGACCCGGGCACTGCCATTCGGTTAAGCCGCGTTGGAGTTCCAAACCTTTAGATTTGAACGAGACTGGTCAAGCTGAGACAGTGTTTCTAAATCTGCAGATTTGGAACGCCAACGCCGTAACTTTGCCAGTACACGGGGGGTCACATTAAGTTAAGGAGTCCAAAACAGGTTTTGGGACTCCGACCTTAAGTTAAGGAGTCCAAAACAGGTTTGGGGACTCCGACTTTGCCCAAAACCTGTGTTGGGACCTTAAGTTAAGGAGTCCAAAACCAGTTTTGGACAACCTCGCCCAAAACGTGTTTGGGGACTCCGACTTTGAAATGGGTGATACCTTAACTTAATGGTATTGCGGCTAAAGCCTCCAGTCCAGCAGTTTTAACTGGTGTGCATAGAGTAGCCCTCTGAGAGAGGAACATACTTAGTTACTCGATCTTTGACACCAGGTCTTGAATGTTGGCTTGTTGTTTACTTAATTGCTTTGGATTAACGGTAACGTTTTTTCCTGATACCTGCTTTATTCCTGCCGTTAAACGAATAAGAGGAATACCCAGCGCACTGGAAACTACCGAGGCGGTGTTAACGTCCACCACTGCTTGGAACATCTGGTTGAAATCAGTTCGGTTAGTTGGCACCGGAGCACCTGCGGGATGGATACGAAAACCATTTTTATGGTTTTGCCAGACCGACCAGATTTCTTCACCGATTTCACTCACTATGGTTTTAAATGCCTTGACCGATTTTACCTCTGGTGTTAACCGGTTGCCTACATAGCAATAAATTTCTGGAATGTTGAGATTAAAACTATGGGAATTGAGGTAAAATTCGGATTGTGGTGCCTCCGGATAACGAGCGATGCCATAGAGGAGAGATAACACCGCTTTCACGGCCCGTTTGGAGGAAACATCTGCCGAAAAAGGAATAATCAATCTATTAGAGGCTAAAAGTGCTAGTTCGGTATAAATTGAAAAACTGGGATTACAATCCAGAAATACGGTCATGTCTTCTTGATTCCAAGCATTTTTGACATCGGCAATGAGGTCACTGATCCAGGTATGTACGATGCTCCAAGCCTCGGGCTGGCCCGAATGGGTCGCGCTTGCCACTCGTGAAGCTTGTACTTCTAACTGTTCATCGCCGCTCACTAGATACAGATTGTCAGGAATGTATTGATTATATGGCGTGACGTTAATCAGGTAAGAAGTACCAGTTTTAGGGTTAACATAAGGACTGATAATGCGGTCTGCTATGTACCCGGCAATGGTTTGGCGTGGCATTTGAGAACCCAGTTGCTCCAGCCGCTTTTCCCCTTCAATCATACCACCCAATAGCATACCTGAAGCCTTGGCTTGCGGGCATAAATCTATTACGAGTATTTTTTGCAAGGGGTGAGTTTTGGCGTATTCACTCGCTATTTGAAAGGTAAGATAACTTTTACCTACGTTTCCTTTGTTATTCCATATAGCATAGATTGCCATTGTTTAAGTTCCTCGTGATGATAATGAAAACGGTAGCATAAGTACCGAACCAGAAAATTTACTATATTTTCAGTGGTCGCCCTCCCCCCTGGCTCCTCTCTCAGAAGGTTGGGGGCAAGACAGTGGTTATATAGTAACATTCTACCATTTTGGTACCCGTACACGGGGTCACTCCTCTCCTCCCAGTACACAGGCACTGCCATTAAGTTAAGCCGCGTTGGAATCCAAACCTTCAAATTTGGACGAAAATGGTCAAGATAAAACGGCGTTTCCAAATCTGAAGATTTGGACTCCAACGTCGTAACATTAGCCTAACTTAATGGCCCGTCTGAGAATAATGCTTCAGAAGTACAAAAGTGGATGAATATTACTATATCAGAAAATTTTTGATTTAGTACTTATCAGATTTGCTGATAGTTTTGCTGATAGTAATGTTAATAATTTTATCTTCGTTTCACTAAGTGTTCAAAGCCATCTTTGAGAATTTTAAAAAATTTAACCGTCTTAGTGGTACCCTAGTTTGGGGTACAGATTTGAAAACTCGCCCATCAACTCACCAACATTTTAATTCCCACTATCGCCAAAAACACTGCAAAGAATTTTTTTAAGAGCGCGATTGGTACGGTATGCGCTAATTTGGCTCCCACAGGTGCGAATAATAAACTGGTCGGGACAATAGCGATAAAGGCTGGCCAATAAATATAACCCGTGGTCCAGGCGGGTAAGTCGGTGGCATCGAGGCCCATGAAAATAAAACTAACCGTACCAGCAATGGCAATGGGAAAACCACACGCGGCTGAAGTCGCTACCGCGTTACGAATAGGAACATTACACCAGACTAAAAATGGTACCGTTAATGAACCTCCTCCAATGCCGACTAGAGCTGACACCTGGCCAATGATAATTCCCACCACCGTCATGCCTAACCAGGTTGGTAATTGTCGATGTGGGGCCGGTTGTGCGCTAATTCCAAGTTGGAGCGAAATAATTAAGATGAAAATCGCAAAGATGATTTTCAAGGTATTACTAGGCAGTGTATCAGCGACTAAGGCACCTAACCCAGTCCCCAAGATAATTCCCGGTGTCAGTTGCCACATTACGGACCAGCGCACGGCACCATGACGATGGTGTGCGATAATAGAGGAGATTGAAGTTATCATAATGGTCGCCAATGAGGTGCCTATTGCTATTTGCATTAAACTGTTGGCGGGAATCTCGGGATGAGATTGAAACAGCCAAACTAAGATGGGCACAATTATCGTACCTCCTCCAACTCCCAGTAAACCCGCTAACAGACCGGCAAAGGCGCCAGCTAAAACTAAGCTAATAATTTCCATGGTATTCACTAAGTTAAGATAACATTTAGCACAAATTCACCGATAAGTCACGACTCGCATTATTTATTCCCCGTACCCGGAGGGAGAGGGGGTGAGGGGTAAATCATAATCTCACCCACCTTTCAGTATTACCCATTGACTTAAAGAGAATCGGTCATCCTATCAAAATTTTCGCTATCAAGCAATAGTCTTTCATAAAATCTAAAGAATCCATGATCTTATCAATTAAATACGTGTGCAAAAATACGGGGATTATTGGTTAACTCATTGTTATAAATAAGATTATAACCTAAAGGTGACTGACCATAAAATTTATAACTTGCAAAATTTATAATATCACTATATCATCAAATAGTAGTCACTCATAGCAACAACACCAATTAACATCAAACAATATCAGCAACTTGGAAACAATACTATGGGCAAAAATGTCGTCATCATCGGCGCACAGTGGGGCGATGAAGGAAAAGGCAAAATTGTCGATTTGTTAACGGACCGAGCCACTGCCGTGGTGCGTTATCAAGGAGGGCATAATGCGGGACATACTTTGGTTATCAATGGCCAAAAAACGGTTTTACATTTAATTCCTTCGGGAATTTTACATAGCGCAGTTATCTGTATTATTGGCAACGGCGTAGTTTTATCTCCTAGTGCCTTATTGGAAGAAATTCACTCCTTGGAAGCCAGAGGAGTGCTGGTACGCGATTATTTACGTCTGAGCGATGCATGTGCTTTGCTGTTACCCTATCATATCGCCTTAGACCAAGCGCGGGAATTGGCACGGGGGCAAGCTAAAATTGGTACTACAGGACGAGGCATTGGTCCCGCGTATGAGGATAAAATTGCTCGACGGGGTTTGCGGTTGAGTGATTTATTCAATCCTTCGCAATTCGCTACCAAATTAAAAGAAGTGATGGATTACCATAATTTCGCTTTGCAACATTATTTTAAAACCGCAACCATAGATTATCAATCAGTGCTTGATGAAACGTTAGCTCTGGGAGCGCAATTAATGCCATTGGTCATTGATGTCCCGCAATTACTTCAGCAGTGGTATCAAACCGGTAATAATATTTTGTTTGAAGGGGCTCAAGGGACGATGTTGGATATTGACCATGGGACTTATCCGTTTGTCACCTCTTCTAGCACTACCGGTGGCGGTGCCGCTACGGGCAGTGGCATGGGACCGCGTTATTTTGATTATATTTTAGGGATTGCCAAAGCTTATTGTACTAGAGTAGGTAGTGGTCCTTTTCCGACCGAATTATTTGACGAGGTGGGTGAGCATCTCACCAGTAAAGGGTTTGAATTTGGGGCTACCACAGGTCGTCGTCGTCGTTGCGGCTGGCTCGATGTAGCGATATTGAAACGCGCTATCTTCGTCAATAGTTTAACCGGTTTGTGTATTACCAAATTAGATGTGCTCGATGGACTTGATCCGGTGCGAATTTGTACCGGTTATCGTTATCAAGGTCAAGAGTGTACGTTACCCCCCAATGGTGCTGCCATGTTGGCGCAATGTGAGCCGATTTATTTGGAGTTACCAGGTTGGCAAGAGTCAACCGTGGGGATTCGGGAATATCAGCAGTTGCCTGCTAATGCGCGTGCTTATCTGGAAAAATTGGAAAGCTTAGTCGAGATTCCGATTGATATTATCTCCACCGGGGCCGAACGCAATGAGACGATTATTAAGCGACATCCTTTTGACTGACCGTCGTTAATTCTCTTGAAGCAGAGAATGATCAACTTCGCCAGTTTTCGGTACCTGCGAGGTTTGGTAGTCCCTACCAGCCAATGGAGGTACTAACCGCCGGGGCGAAGATTCCTAAACTTGGCAAGAGCTAAGTTTCCTAAACCTTTAGTGCAAAGTTTCCTAAACCTTTGAGGTTTAGGAAACTTTGAACCTTGGTAACTCATTGAAGGTTAAGACCGCCATTAATTTGGAAGGACTACCCTACCAGCCAATGGAGGTACTAACCGCCGGGGCGAAGATTCCTAAACTTGGCAAGTGCTAAGTTTCCTAAACCTTTGAGGTTTAGGAAACTTGGAACCTTGGTAACTCATTGAAGGTTAAGACCTCTATTAATTTGGAAGAACTACCCGAGGTTTGGTCCAGTCTATTCTAGTTGCCCGCTGCGCTTATCCATACAGATTTTTATTCAAATCATGGTCGGCTTGTACTTGTAGCAAAGAAAGGACACATTTTGCTAAATCATCATATTCCGAAATCCCAGTCCCATAAGGTTCCAAATCTGGATAAAAAAATTGACAACGGTAGCGAGTGGGAGCGGTTTTCAATACCACAAAACTGACTTGATTGACTTCCCAATAAACGGTAGGACATAAAGTCATTGATGGTGTAGCCGGGTCTAAACGTACTTCACTGTCAGCTAATTGCAAATCGACGGTTTTTTTATAACGCTTAGTCAAGACCGTGTGAATAGTTTGAAATTCTTGCTCGGCAAAATCTGGGATATTATTCATCTAAATTAATTTCTCCTAACTCTAGCAGAGTTTATAGTAGTTTAAATTCTAGTTTGAAATTATAATATAAAAATCTAAAAATGGGGTAATCTCATTGGCGATTGGCATACCTACTTATCGCTCGAAACGATGGTTTTTGCAATTAGACGGCTTTTTCCATTAATGACCCAATTGATTACTCTTTCTCTTAAATGCGGATGGTAGTTTATTTTATCACTTCTAAGATGGATCAATTTGCTTAAATTACCACATTTTTATATCTACTACAAATATTATTTTAATCATACAGGTATAGTAATATCCATCTATTCTTGTACACTCTATCCAGTTCCTATGTACGGCTTGAAGAGGGGGAGAAGTACAAGAGTGGATGGATATTACTATATAAGCGGATATTACTATAACTGGGATTTCAATTTATCTACCAGAGGTGAAAGCACCTGTAGAGGTAAAAAAAATCATGGCCAAAAGAATTGCATTATTTAATCACAAAGGTGGCGTAAGTAAAACTACCACCACTTTTAATTTAGGTTGGATGTTAGCCTTAAAGGGGAAGCGGGTTATTATGGTGGATGCGGACCCACAGTGTAATTTGACCAGGTTAGCCCTCAATGAAGAGGAATTTGAGGAGTTTTATGAAAATCCCAACAATGGTAACTTGAAAAAAAGTCTAGCGCCGGCTTTTGAAGCACAACCCCGGTTAATTGAACCAGCGAACTGTCTTTCCCTCAAGGACCGAGTAACAGATACCGAAGTGAAAGGACTCTTTTTACTCCCAGGACACCTTCAATTATCCGAGTATGAAGTTATTCTAGGGGTAGCCCATGAGTTGTCAAGTGCTTTGCATACCTTGAAAAATATACCAGGGTCATTTTCCTATCTGTTTGACAAAACGGCAGAAAAATACCAAGCAGATTATATTCTGATTGACCTGAACCCTAGTTTAAATTCCATCAACCAGAATTTATTGATGACCAGTGACTACTTTTTGTTGCCCACTTCGCCGGACTATTTTTCGGTCATGGCGATTAAATCGCTGACCACTATTTTGCCAGGCTGGGCAATGTGGGCAAAGAAAGCCATGAATAATTCTACTCTAACGCAGGCTACTTATCCATTTCCTAAAGTGACTCCTAAATTTTTGGGCACCATTATTCAGAAATATCGCCTAAGTACCAGCGGTGAAGGTCAACTTTCACGGGGTTTTCAGAACTGGATTGACCAAATTAATGAATTGGTGTCAACGAAGTTTATTCCTGCCATCGAAGCTATTTCTGAAAATGGCAAACCACTTAAATTTGAGAGGATGACTCTACCTTCTCAAAGTTACGCACGGGTGTTGGGCAAAGGGAAATATTCTCTGGCACAGTTTTCTGATTTCAATACGTTAGTGGCTTTATCGCAAACTCATCAGACCCCTATTTTTGCTCTTTCTGATGACCAACTATCTAAGCCCTATCCGCTGTTAGAACCTAAGTTTAAATACAGTGGAACAGTTTTAGACACGATGAAAAAAAGCCGTGATAATTTTAAAACGGTCTTCTCCACACTGGCTGATTCGATTATTGAGTTAACACGCTAATGCAAGCTGCCATAGAACAATTTCGCGAGAACCTCTCTTATGTCAAAAACTTGGCTACTATTCATCAGGCTTTTGCTGCGGGTAATACTACGCCAACCTTGGATTTATCTGATATTCTGCGGGCTGAAATTATATTAGCGGTGAGTGCCCTAGACAAATTTATTCACGATCTAGTACGAATGGGCATGTTAGAGATATTATCAGGGCCTCGTTCACCAACTCCTGCTTATCGGCGCTTTCCGTTTAGCATGGAGGCAGTTATTTTTACTCGGTCGAACCCCACAGAGGAAGAATTATTGAATTATTTTGGTGAAGAAATTCGTAACCGACAAGAATGGCAAAGTTTTCAATACCCAGATAAAATTGCTGACGCTATCAGACTTGTTTCTCAGATTGACTTATGGAAGGAGGTAGCGAACCAATTAGGTACAACAGATGCCAAAACTGTCAAAGAACAACTTAAGATGTTTGTGGATAGGCGTAATAAAATTGCCCATGAGGCTGACAATATTCCTACGCCTACTTTACTGGGGGGGAGATGGCCTATTGACCCAGCCTTAGCTAATGAGGCTGTTGAGTTTATAGAAAAACTCGCCGAAGCTATTTATAACGTGGTCATTTAAAAAATTATTTCTAAGGTGAACTCATGGCGAAAAGAATCGCAATATTTAATCACAAAGGTGGAGTTGGCAAGACGACTCTCACTTTTCATTTAGGTTGGATGTTAGCTGCTAAAGGGAAGCGGGTCATTATGGTGGACGCTGACCAGCAGTGTAATTTGACTGGGCTAGTGCTTGGGCAAGAACAAATGGAGGAGTTTTCAAAGAATTCAAACAGTCAACATCTAAAAGAAGGTTTACGTCCAGCGTTTCGAAACCAATTTAAGTTGATTGAACCCGTCGAGTGCCAACAAGTTACCAATGACCTCGATGGCCTCTTTTTGCTGCCGGGTCACCTTGGATTATCAGAATATGAAACTTCCTTGGCCATAGCGCAAAGTCTGGGAAATATTATTTACCCCTTGGAGAATTTGCCTGGGGCCTTTTCCTATTTATTTAATCAAACGGCCAAACAATATCGGGCTGATTATATCCTGATTGATATGAATCCTAGTTTAGGTGCCATCAATCAGAATTTATTAATGACCAGCGACTATTTTATTATACCTCTGGGTCTTGACTACTTTTCAATGATGGCCATTGAGTCCATGGGCGTAGTCTTACCACAGTGGTCTGCTTGGGCTAATAAATTGATGTCGTTGCCAGCCTTGACTGACGAGGCCACTTATCCTTTACCCCAAGTGGCTCCAAAGTTCTTAGGTGTTATCGTTCAGAGATTTCACACTATGGAAGGAAAACCATCTGCTGGTCATCAGAAGTGGATCGATGATATTTATCAACTCGTGTTAAATAAGTTCATGCCTATCTTAAGCAGTTGTGACATGGTGTTGTCGGCGCAAGCCTATCAGGAGGTCTATAAGAAAATTCGTAAAAGGAAAAAGCTTTCGGCGAAGGACCAATATTTGTATCTTGCTCAAATTCCAGAGTTTGGAACTTTCAATAGTGTTGTTCACACTAATCGTCCAGTATTTGCCATTGCTGATGATGGACTTTCAGAGATACAAATAGCTCATAGAAATACTTTGAAAGACCAATTCACCAGATTAGCAGACTCCATTATTGAATTAACTCGCTATGAACGTCAGCATTGATCAATTTCGCCAAAATTTGCTTCATGTTCGTAACCTGGCTACAATTCATGCCGAATTGCGCCAAAATAGTTCGAGATTGGAGTTATCTGATATTTTAAGGGCCGAAGTGGTATTAGCGGTCAGTGCGTTAGATACTTTCATTCACGATCTGGTACGCTTAGGTATGGTGGAAATGTCGCAAAGTCTAAGAAGACGAACTAAATATTATCAAACTTTTGAAGTTAGTATGAACGTTGTCCGATTTGATGACCAACACTACGACTGGTTTGAAGCCGAGATTCAGAGGAGGCACCAAGAAGAAACTTTTCAACGTCCTGATAAAATTGCCGAAGCTATCGGACGTATTTCAACAAAGTTCGGCGAACCAATTAAGGTTAATTCATTATGGGAAGCCGTAGCCAACGAAGTTAATAAACCAGTAGATGATCTCAAACATCAACTTAAAACGATTGTAAAACGGCGCAATAGTATTGCCCATGAATCAGACCTTGATCCAGCGACTCCAGGAACAAGGTTGAACATTGACGAAGTGTACGTTAATGGAATCATAAATTTCATAGAACAACTCGCCGAAGCTATCTACACACTGGTAGTCCTCCCTACCAACTAATGGAGGTATTAAAATCCAGGTGCTAACTTTCCTAAACTTTACCCATTTTAGGTTTCCTAGACCTTACAGGTTTAGGAAATATCGGCGATTCTAAGTTTCCTAAACCTTAACTCTCGTTCCTACGCGCCAGCGTGGGAATGCCGTCGGGACGCGCCAGCGTCCCTTTCCCGCAACGCTGGCGCCTTGCTCACGGCATTCCCACGCTGGCGCGTGGGAACGAAGAAAACGAGAAGAAATGGAAACACTGGCCCGGTGGAGTAGAGGCTGTAGCCGCAATGCCATTAAGTTAAGCCGGCCAAAGAAATCTCTCCCCGCAATTTCTCCACCTGCCGCCGCCAAGGTTCAGGCAATGGTTCAACGGAATAAATTCCGGACCCCAACTTCATCGCCACTCTTTCCTCTAACCGCGTTAGAAACTCACGGGCTGGGGCTGGCGTGGTGCCAGCAGAGGGCCAATTATTTATGCCCTGCTCCCCCAAACCACCACCACCCAACCCCAAACCATAGCACTGCACCTACCAACAAGATAATGGCGGGTAAATAGCTACTCTCCTTCTCACGGTGCGAATGCGGTTTCAATCCCCAAAAAGTCATCCCACCTGCAAATATCGGCCAGAAAATGATACTCCACTGGGCGTAATTAGGTGCCAAATCGAAGGCTTCGGTAATCAGGTGAACTAATTCGGTGGCATAAAAGGACACAAAAAAGACTTCTAGCCATTCCACTTTCTTTTGGACACTGGTAACTACCGCTACGTTTCGTTCCAATTTATCAGCCAGGTTGGTGGCATCAATATCATTTAAAGTCCGTTGCACTAATTCTAATGCCGCGGGCACTTGCAGCGCCGCTTGGGTCAGCCGATAACACTGATTCTGCACTTCGCGTTGACTGATTTCGGTAAAGTAACCCGTGACTGTGAAATTCAAGACGCGATGGTGCAACGTTTTAAATGCTTCAAAGGCTTCTTGTACCTCTCCACTAATCACCGTCCCATATTTCTGCACCACTTTACTCGCGTCTTCCATCATGCCGCGTAACAATAGACGTTGGAAGAGGGCGCATAAATAAGGGATAAAGTATTTGTTCAGTACATTGGTAACTCGTTGGTTATTAAAATCATGGGCCGGTTCTTGGTCGGCCACGAGATGAGCTACCCCCAGGGCCCCCAAGCCGAGCCAATGTCGTGGATTCATGACTTGATGCAGTAATTCCAGACTGCCGACATGAGTGTGCTCTTCCAGATGGGCTAACCCACACAGCAAGGGTTTAAGGTCGGCTTGTACCTGGGCTTGCGTGAAGTCAGCCGCTTGGTCAAAGCGCACCACCGTATAGACCAAGAATTGTTCAAGCACCTTTTGTGCAGTCAAATCGGTTTGCACGGGACTCAACAAGAAATCGCGTAATTCTACCATCGTAAACTTGCCACCCCGTACTCCTAAGCGTTCCACTAACGGGGACTCGTCTGACGGTGGTGAGTGCTGAGGATTGGGTGATAATGACAACTTGGGCATATTGCCCGTCTCATACTCCCGCGCTTGCGCCAGACGGTAGTTAAACTTTTTGAGGCTATCCAAATCCGTGGGAGAAACCGCTGCCAAGGCTATCGACAGGATGCCAACATTTTGAGGAGAGATAAATAGTTCAATCCCTGCCAGCGGTTCCAACTTGGCCGTTAAATTCTCGCGGCGAGTGGCGACGGTTACCCCATTTTGGAACCAGGTAGCAGCCACCTCGGCGGTCACTTTGAAATAAGTCCCTCCTCCTTGACCCCCTCTAAAGAGAAAGTTATTTACCAGGTCCAAGGTTTCACGAGTATAGAGGTGATGAGGCTCTACTTGTTGCCAGACGGGTTTCTCACGATAATGTAGAGTTTCTAAGGCCGCTATGAGTTGAGTAGCTTGCGCTGGTGGTTTAAAAGAAAAGGGGTAAATAAAACGAGTACGTTGTTCTTTAATTAAGTATGTCATGTTCTTAAGTCCTTAAGTAATAATGGTTAACCGCCCTCAATTTTCCCTCACCCCCGACCCCTCTCCCAGAGGGAGAGGGGCGAAAGAGTACCTGTTTAGATTTGACAACTTTAAAAAAGTTGTCAAATCTGGAGTGGAATTAGATTTGACAACTTTAAAAAAGTTGTCAAATCTTGAATCCCCCCAACACTCAACTGGTCTCCGCAAAATAAATACTCCCTACTTGTTCATAATTGGGATCAATCGCAAAGCGGATTCGTTCTAAACAGCCATAAAATCCTAACACCGTGGGACCAGTCCAATGTTCACAGAAGAGAAAGGTACCTTCTACCGTCAGCGGTTCTCCCCAATCGGCAATTAAACTGATTTCGACACGATAGAGGTGCCCTTGAAAAGTTCCTAGTCTTGTGTGGAGAGTCGTGCTACCTACAGCGGCACCTAACGAGGCACTTTGATAGGAAAAGGCTTGATAGATTTCGTTATCCACCACCGATAATTCTGCACCGGTATCTAACAAAACCGTCTGTTTGGCTTTGATAGCAGGAAATTCGCATTCGACGCCCGTGATAAGTTTATGGGGGCCTACTTCATACATAAAATGCAGGTAAGCACTACCCGTACTCCAAGGTAGAATCTGATGATTATGTTGATAGAGGGTAATCATGGTGGGTTATTTTAAGCTGATAAACAAAGCCACTTTCAGAAGGTCGGCACGTTCCATTTGTTTGTACAATTCCAGAAAACTGGTGTGGGCTGCTAAAAACGTACCTTCATTCAAGGTAATCCATTGTCCTGGGTATTCATGTTTATGGTTTTGCAACCATTCCAGATTTTTGCGCACCCCTTTTGCGGAGGTCGCCTTAGTAAAAGATTTCGGTGGCTTGACCACTGGTTTGGGAATGTTTAGTTGCATAAATCATGGTCCTCGTCAAGAAGAGAATAGAATCAAAGTTAACTATATTATATCTCAACTGTTGTCAAATGGGTAGTCATGTAGTTATAATAATATTCACTCATCCTTGTACCCCCCAGCCCCGTGTACGCGAAACACTGACCCCGGTGGAGTAGAGGCTTTAGCCGCACTGCCATTAAGTTAAGCCGCATTGGAGTCCAAACCTTCAGATTTGGACGAGACTGCTCAAGGTGAGACGGCGTTGCCAAAGCTGAAGCTTTGGACTCCAACGCCGTAACTTGAGCTTAACTTAATGGCATTGCCGCAAATCCTCCACCTCGCGCCGCCAATGCTAATATATCGCCGGCTAATCTATGCCAGTCGCCCATACTGAGGGGTTTAGCCAATAACGTGGCTTGTACTTGTTCCACTAAGTTGCCCTCACCCCCGGCCCCTCTTCCCTCACCCCCGGCCCCTCTTCCCTCACCCCCGG
>DZAL01000015.1:50406-54746 GCA_022729575.1 Thiomargarita sp. | reverse complement strand
TTAGTTTCTTTCTTATTTCTTATGAACGCTATTTAGTTGCTACGCGCACGATAACCCATTGAATTTTAAGTACTGAAGCAGAAATTCGGCGGTATTTTCCCTCACCCCCGACCCCTCTCCCAGAGGGAGAGGGGCGAAAGAAAATACGGGAAATTTATGCTTCCGTACTTAACACCTCCATTGGTTTGGAGAGACTACCTATTTTTCTCCTTCCGCACTGGGCAATTCGGCACTGGGTAATTCTTTATTCTCTTCGTCTGCTCTTTTATCCTCGCTTGGATCAAACGGTAGTGGCGAAGAAATAGCCGTGGTTGGTGACAACGGAGCGATCATAGTATCGTCGCGGCTACGGTCAATCAAGAATTGAGTCAATAACGGCACTGGTCGCCCCGTGGCACCTTTTTCTTTGCCCGTAATCCAAGCGGTGCCGGCAATATCTAAATGCGCCCAGTGGAATTTTTTGGCAAAGCGCGATAAGAAACAGGCACCTAAAATGGCTCCTGCTTCACGATTATTGCTAATATTGGCCATATCAGCGAAGCGGCTATCAAGTTGATCTTGATAATCATCCCATAACGGCAATTCCCAGGCCCGATCACCACTGAATCTACCAGCATTAAGTAACTCATTGGTGAGTGGATTATGGTTACACATTAAACCGTGCGCGGGTTTACCTAAAGCAATCACGCAAGCACCGGTTAAAGTGGCAATATCAATGACCACCGCCGGTTTGTAACGCTCGGCATAGGTTAAGGCATCGGCTAAAATTAAGCGGCCTTCGGCATCAGTATTGAGAATTTCTACAGTTTGACCGGATAAACTGGTGACAATATCGCCTGGTTTAGTCGCCTTTCCACTGGGTAGATTTTCTACCGCGGGAATGATGGCAACTAAGTTTAACGGCAACTGTAATTCCACGGCCGCAGATAAGGCACCTAACACTGAGGCCGCACCACACATATCATACTTCATTTCATCCATATCTTTGGCGGGCTTCAGTGAGATTCCTCCTGAATCAAAGGTCACTCCCTTACCAATGAGGACAATAGGATTATCATTTTTTTTACCAGCCCTGTATTCTAAAACAATCAACCGTGGTGGTTGCTCACTACCTTTAGCTACCGCCAACATCGCGTTAAATCCTTGCTTCTCTAAATGACTTTCATTGAGAACTTTGCAGGTTAATTTTTCATGCAAATTACACAAGGCTTTAGCCTGCTCGGCTAAGTAAGAAGGTGTGCAAATATTGCTCGGTAAATTGGCCAAATCTTTAGTTAATTTAACCGCTAAAGCAATCGCTTGAGCTTCTCGACTGGCTTGCTCGGCGATGGTTAAATCGCGGCGCGTGGCCACGCTAAAAACAATTTTCCGTAATGGACGACGACAGACATCTTTTTTGCTTTTGAGTTGGTCAAAATTATATAAAGTTGCTTGTGCAGTTTCGATAGCTTGTCGAATGCGCCAAGCCGTATCACGACCACGCACATTTAATTCCGTGAGGTAACACACGGCTTCCATTGAGCCGGTATCATGTAGAGTACGAATCGCTTGCGCGATTACTTTGCGATATTGGTAGTCTCCCAATTCACGCTCTCGGCCACCACCGACTAATAGTATGCGGTCCGCTAAAGTGCCGGGCACATTGTGTAATAATAAAGTTTGCCCGATTTTTCCTTCCAAATCCCCCCGGCGTAAGATACTAGAGAGATAACCATGACTAACTTCATCAATTTGCCGTGCCACTTCTGATAAACGACGTGGCTCATATACCCCTACCACGACGCAGGCGGTACGCTGTTTTTCAGGATGACCACTTTTTATATTAAATTCCATGTTAATTCCCAACGGTTTAAAATAATTTAGGATTGAGAGTTTGCCACTTTTTCCAAATTGCACACTCTGGTCAAACCAAAGTGAATTTTAGCACATTTTCACGATTCGATGTGCAAATTTTCGATTTTTGCTTAGAAATTGTTTAAAATTCAATTTTGTTGACTATTTGAATTAGGACTTTACACACTTTTTATATCAATCAATTATATACAGTGAATCTATCACTGAAGTAAAAACGAGGGGTACCATTTTTGATTATTACTCGCTATATTATTCGTGAAATTTCATACACCTTGATAGCATTGATGGGATTAATTTTATTAATTTACATCAGTCACCGATTTATGGTGTATTTAGTCCAAGCTTCGGTAGGAAATTTGCCGGCGGAATTTATTTTTCAATTATTGGGTTTAAAGTTATTAAGTGATTTGATGTTAATTTTGCCCCTCGGCTTTTTTTTAGCTATTTTATTAGCATTGGGCCGATTATACAAAGATAATGAAATTACGGCGATGGCCTCATGTGGAATACCAGTGCCATTTCTCAGTATTTTATCGTTAGGAGGATTTTTTGCCATTATCATTGCCACCCTCTCTTTATTATTAGCCCCCTGGGCGCAAAGTCAAAAAGAGGCATTACAAACCAAGTTAACCAGTTTAGCGGAAGTCGGTGGAATTGCTGCCGGACGTTTTAAAGAATTTAACCATGGTAACGGCATTTTTTATATCGAATCGATGGATAGCGACTCCAATCTCATGCACAACTTATTTGTACAGGTAAATTTACCTGATAAACGAGTCATCATCGTTGCCGACCAAGGTTATCAGGTGGTACAAGGAGATGAATTACTGATGGTGCTAGTCAATGGGCATCGTTATGAAAACCAACTGGGCCAGCTAAATTATGTCATGACCGATTTTGAGCAACACACGATTAAAGTGCCAAAACGGTTAGATACACCTCAAGATGAAAATAGTGCCGCGATTCCTACCGGTTTATTATGGGGGCAACCAGAAGCGGCTTACCAAGCCGAATTACAATGGCGCTTATCGCTACCACTCACCGCAATTTTATTGGCCGCATTAGCCGTCCCCTTATCTCGCACCACCCCGCGTCAAGGTCAATACGCCAAAATTTTCTCTGGTATTTTGATTTATCTGATTTATACCAATTTACTCAATATTGCCAAAAAATGGGTTGACCGCGGTGACCTTTCACCCAGTGTTGGAGTCTGGTGGGTACATCTAGGTTTAGTCGCCATTATTCTGGTATTGTTTTATTGGCCACTATTGAAAATCAAGATCGAAAAATTGAGTCAACATTTTGGTAAGCAATTAGAGCGCTTGCTCAACTACTTGAAGAATTAACACTAATTATGAAAATTATCGACAATTATATTGCTAAAACGGTCATTGCCAGTATTCTCCTAGTCTTAACTATTTTAGTTGGCTTATTTACCTTTTTTGGATTTGTCGACGAATTGGACGACATTGGCAAGCAACATTATGGCCTCTGGGAAGCCATTCAATATGTCCTCCTAGAAATTCCACGACATGTTTATGAACTATTTCCAGTCTCGGCACTGATAGGCAGTTTATGGGGACTAGGGACCTTGGCTGATAATAGCGAATTGACCGTCATGCGAGCCGCGGGAATTTCCATTTTAAGAATTGCATTATCGGTATTACGAGTCGGCATAGTTTTATTAATGTTGAGTATGTTAATCGGAGAAACCTTAGCGCCTCTAAGTGGACAATATGCCAAAAGTATGCGAGCGACGGCACAATCTGAACATGAATCACAACAAATGGTGTTTAGCAGTCGCTATGGATTTTGGGCGCGGAATGACCACGATTTTATTAACATACGCACTATTTTTCCAGATGGTCGCTTTGGTATTATTTCGCTCTACCAATTTGACGAGCAGAAACGTTTAACCGCTATCACTTACGCTAACACGGCTTCTTATCAGCAAGGGCAATGGCATCTTTCCCAAGTCGAGCGCACTCAACTAGGAAGACAACAAGCCACGCTTGAATTGTTGAACAATACCACTTGGAATGCCGTATTGAGACCAGAATTAGTCAAAATAGTGGTTATACCACCTGATAAATTATCCAGTTGGGGATTATATAACTACATTAAATACCTGTCTCAAAATGGTCAACGTACTGCTCAATATGAATTAGCCTTATGGACTCGTTTAAGTTATCCGCTAGTCAGTGTAGCCATGCTGTTTTTAGCTCTCCCCTTTGTCTTTGGACAACTCCGTAGCGTTACCATAGGACAACGTATTTTAGGTGGCTCTCTCCTTGGAATTGGTTTCCACATGCTCAATCAAACGGTGGGTAATATCGGGCTAGTATATGACCTCAGCCCTGCTCTCAGCGCCTGTTTACCGCCTTTACTATTTTTGCTAACCGCGATTATTTTGATGAGAAAAATCATATAATTTAGATTTGACAACTTTAAAAAAGTTGTCAAATCTTTGCCGCTCAATTCCAATT
>DZAL01000015.1:50171-50306 GCA_022729575.1 Thiomargarita sp. | reverse complement strand
GGGCTGATTTAGCCGAGCACCGAGCTAATGCCGCGGCCGCCGAAATTGTGCGTTTAAATTTACTACTCGCACAACTCCAAGCGAAGTAAGGTGGTCCTTAGATTTGACAACTTAGATTTGACAACTTTTCGAAAG
>DZAL01000015.1:6078-50071 GCA_022729575.1 Thiomargarita sp. | reverse complement strand
TTGTCAAATCTTGGCCCCCTGTCAGATTTGACAACTTTTCGAAAGTTGTCAAATCTTGGCCCCCTGTCAGATTTGACAACTTTTCGAAAGTTGTCAAATCGGCTTTGGTCAAATGGAAATTTTAGATTTGACAACTTTTCGAAAGTTGTCAAATCGGCTTTGGTTAGTCCAGTGATGCTTTAATTACTCATCAGTGACACATCCTTCCGAGGCATTTTTCACCGTCTTAATATATTTGTACAAAGTACCTTTCGTGGTCTTATACGGTGGCATTTGCCATTGCGTTTGCCGTTTAGCCATTTCCTCGGCATTGACCTCTACCACTAAACTATTCTTTTGAATATCAATGGTTATGACATCCCCCTCTTTGATTAACGCAATGGGACCGCCTTCTTGCGCTTCTGGTACAATATGACCGACAATGAAACCATGAGACCCGCCAGAAAAACGACCATCGGTCAGTAATGCGACATCTTGGCCTAAACCGGCACCCATAATGGCCGAAGTCGGTGTGAGCATTTCTGGCATTCCAGGACCACCTTTGGGACCTTCGTAGCGAATTACTATTACCTCACCTTTGGCAATTTCTTTACGCTCCAACGCACTAAGCATGTCTTCTTCACAATCATAAACTTTGGCCGGTCCGCTAAACCGTAAACCTTCTTTGCCGGTGATTTTCGCCACCGCACCGCCAGGGGCCAAGTTACCGCGTAAAATTTGAATGTGACCGCTGGACTTAATCGGTTGCTCTAATGGCATAATCACCTGTTGTCCGGCGGTTAAGCCCGGTAAATTAGCCAAATTAGCGGCTACGGTTTTTCCTGTCACGGTTAAACATTCGCCATCGAGCAAACCTTGTTCTAACAAATATTTCATCACGGCCGGTGTGCCGCCTACGTTATGCAAATCCTCCATCACATATTTGCCACTGGGTTTGAGGTCGGCAATAAAAGGGACGCGCTGACTGACGGTTTGAAAATCATCAATAGTTAATTTTATCCCCACCGCTTTCGCCATCGCAATTAAATGGAGGACTGCATTGGTGGAACCGCCTAAAGCCATAATGATGACCATCGCATTCTCAAAAGCCGCACGGGTCATAATGTCAGAGGGCTTAATCTCATGTTCTAACAAATAGCGAATGGTAGCCCCGGCCTGAAAACATTCGGCCATTTTCGCAGGATCCTCCGCGGGAATTGAGGAGCTATAAGGTAAGCTCATACCCAACGCTTCAATCGCCGCCGCCATCGTGTTGGCGGTGTACATGCCACCACAGGCACCCGCACCGGGACAGGCATGTTTGACAATATCTTGTCGCTCGGCTTCGGTAAGCGTGCCGGCAATATATTGTCCATAAGATTGAAACGCTGAGACAATATCTAACGGTGGTGTCACCATTTCGCCATAACCCGGTTTAATGGTCCCGCCGTAAATCATCAATGAGGGACGATTGAGACGAGCCATGGCGATGAGGCAGCCTGGCATATTTTTATCGCAACCAGGTAAAGAAATATTCGCATCATACCATTGAGCCGCCATCACGGTTTCAATGGAATCAGCAATTAAATCACGAGATGGCAAAGAGTAACTCATTCCGCGAGTCCCCATTGAAATACCGTCGCTGACGCCAATGGTATTAAATCTCATACCAATCATTTCTGCCGCCACTACACCCTCTTTGACTTTAGCTGCTAACTCCAGCAAGTGCATATTGCAGGTATTACCTTCATACCACACACTGGCGATACCGATTTGTGGTTTATTCATATCGGCTTCAGTCATCCCTGTACCGTAAAGCATGGCTTGGGAGGCGCCTTGAGATTTGACTTGAGTAATTTTTGAACTAATTTTATTAAGTACCGACATGATGGTCTCCATTGATTATTGAGGTGTCTGCTAAAACAATACAATTATTCCCTTTCAATTATTTTCTCTCCAATTATTTTCTCGTATCCGCGCGTCAGCGTGAGAACGAGAGAACTAAAAGTTTATTTTTGACGACTCTGGCTATTTGCTGGTAATGATTGGCAGATGTTTGCCAATGTATCCCACATAAATCTGTTTGGTATCGTTATCGGGATAAAAATGAAAACGCAAATCTCCTGTTTTAATATGTTTCTCAAATAATTTTCTTTCCCCCTCAGGTAATTTGAATTTACGGAATCTCCCATATTTGTTCAGAGTGCCTGATGATTCCCCACTCACAGTTAATCCATATTGTTTCACTTGATCATCGCTGTAAGCACCTTCAGTCCAATCTCTGGCATAATTATTAAGCCGCTTTAGTCTCTCAATGATTTGGTCAAAATATTTAGACTGAATACCCAATTTAGTCAATTGTTTCTCCACTTCACCGCATAAGATGAGATGCGGAAAAAAATTCTCTCGGTTATCCCATAAATCTTTACTCCTGCGCAAACTATTCCGTCTCTGATTTTCAAACCAGGAAGTATGTTTGTCAACGTGTTCGGACCGAGAAGCATGTTTTACCGAGATGATTTCCGTCTGTTCTGAACCTGCTTCGTCCAGATACCAGTGTTCTATATTGGTTATCTCTTCACTGTTCCAAATGGGATGAGAGGAAAAACTTAAACAAAGAGTTTCCAATAAGTAGGCAGCACCGAGTCCTTCTGCCAGTTTAGTATCGTTTTCCAGCGCGATTCTAAATTCAGAACGGCTACCAAATTCCTTGGCCAAAGGTTCTTCATCAGTCAGCAATGGTGAATAAGTGGCTATCTCTCTGAATTTATCTTTTAAATCTTCTTCAACTTCAACTTCTGACTCTTGTAACCATTGTGAAATAAGATAGTTAGGGGCTATTGACAAGTGATACAGATGTTGACCAATCACTTCCGGCAGACGCAAGGTCTGTAGCCCAAGTTCACGAATCTTCATGCAGGACCGTATAAAGGTTTTCAAACTGGTCTTCGCTTCCTGCTTGGTTGCAAATGGCGTGGACAGTTCATTGAAAATGTAATAATCCATGACCTCTTATCTTCCTCTATTTCAGCAATTCATCCAACTGCTTACCCCATTCATCAAAAAAGCCTTTCGGTCTCTCATCCATCCGACCATTTTCATCCAGATGCGGTTGAATAATATCCGTCACATGTTCCTCCGCTTCAGAATCTCGTTCAAAAAAGAAGATACCCACCTTGTCTGGAGAAATATGTTTATGCTTCACGGCGACCCGCACCCCATTTAACACATGGTCACTATGAGTCTCAATAAACAGTTGTACGCCATGTTCTGCCGCCAAGGCAAACAATTTACCCAACAGTGCTTGTCCTTGCGGATGTAAATGCGATTCTGGGTTTTCAATGATCAGTAAATCTCCTGGCTGGGCTGAGATAACCGCAGTGACTACAGGAAGAACATAAGTAAGTCCAAAACCCACATTGGTCGGTCTCATGTCCTCAGTGGTGAAATTTTCACCCACTTCAAATTGATAAGATAATCTGGCAATTTCAAATTCTTTATACAAAAATGGCACCAGTTTAACCCCAGGGGTGATTTCCTTCATCCAAGCATCTAGTTGGTCTAGCAACACCAAAGATTTGGCTTTGGGATGAGATAATTCTGTTATCGGTATCTCCTTGCGCTGATTTTCAGCGATAAAGTGAACTGTAAATTGTCCATGATTACCCAAAGAACGCAGTTGTTCAATGTGATAAGCCGACGCCGGAAAAAAGTCTTTTGGACTCATCCTCTCGGCGCTTAAATATTGACACTGATTAGTAAACAAGGATTGTTGGAAAATTTTTGTCTGGTTAGACAGTGTTAACGGGCAATTCCTGGGAAGCAAGTCAACTTCATCTTGACGCTGAAATTCCCCCGCCAATTTCAGTTCATCATCCCATTCTACCTCAAACTTAATCAAGTTGTCGTCAGTCCCATACATCGAATAAATATCTTTACCTTTGCCAAGTTCGAGATAGTTACCGTTGAGTAACAATCCTTTATCGAACAGCGTATTTTGCAGATAGGACTGTCTGAGTAACAACAAGGCTTGTAGGAAGGTTGATTTACCCATCCCATTCAAGCCAGCGAAAATGTTTAAGTGCGCTGGCGCTATGTCTGCTTCCTGAAAGGCTTTGAAATTTTTTAAATAAATGTAGCTAATCATACCTTGTACTTGTTGATAAGTGATTCAATGGTTTGAAATCTGGTGATAACGACGTTTTTAGCAGGCGTTTCAGTAGAAATTTTACCTTCGTTCAAAAGTGATTTAAAGTCTCCAATTAACTTGTTTTTGTTCAACCTCAAACGCTCAATTTCTCTATCACTCAACGATCCAATAAGCACCGTCCACAAATCAAAGAGTGCTGTATTAAATATATGTTTGTTACCGATGATAGACTTGCTGAAAATATCTTTCCCGAATAAATCTTGACATATTTTCAGGGCGTTCCATAGATTTTGTTCAAGTTGGTCTAATCTTTGGTCATTCAGTTTCCCCAAATTTTCCATAGCCTCATTAAGAAAGTCAATCATAGGAGGTTTATATTCAGTATAATGCTTATTGGAAAAAGCTAGGTAACGCAGAATCAATTCGCGGTCAGCCATGCGTTTATCACTCACTCGAATGACCTCTTTAAAACGTTCGTCCTCTGACAATTTTTTTAAATACTCGGCGGGCTTCCCCTGATTGAGAACATGACGTATTTCTTGCGGTGTTAAGACTAGACCACCCGTATTGATTCGTCTAAAAATGTCGTACCTTACAATTTTGGGCGTGTTGGGTTTTATCAAATAGGTGGTGATTTGATACCGTTGCATCCGTCTCTGCAAATTTTTGTCTAACTCCTCAAATTGTTTGTCGTTCAAGTCTTTTAATAAAGTTAAATTCTTTAAAACTAAAGTCTTGTCTATAACAAATTGCTTTAAAGTCCAAAGTCTTTGTAAACCATCCACGACTAACCATTTTTCATCATTGGCGCCTTCTGATGCATCAAAGTAGAAAGCTGGGATGGGAACTTGTAACAAAATGGATTCTATCAAACGACTCATGGAAGTTTCGGACCATAAATTACCTTTACGCTGAAATTCAGGATTAAGGTCGATGGTGCCATCCCCAATCATTGCCAAAATGGTGGATAAACTGTTTTGTTCAGACGTTATATCAATTTTTCTAGGGTTGAAAGCAGGAGATTGATTGTCTTCAGGGGTAACGTCTTCATCAGCTTCTCCTGCTTCAATTTCCATCAATTCATCGTTTTTATCGGTAGTCATCATAGTTTTGGAGATAGGTGCTTGGGTAGTAAGTACTGAAGAAGCGGAAATTCTACGGTATTTTCCCTCACCCCCGGCCCCTCTCCCAAAGGGAGAGGGGTGAAAGAACATACGAGAAAATTTCTGCTTCAGTACTTAATGCAATTTGGGTAACAGTGCTATCAGGACTGCCAGTCCTCAAAGGACTGGCAGTCCTTGGACCTCACCCAAATTGCCTTACTACCGGTGTTTGGATAGGAGTTGACAACTTTTTAAAAGTTGTCAACTCTTGGTTTTAAGCAATGCGCTCAATAACATTAAACTGCCAATGATTCCTAACGTAAGACCCACCATGGGTGAATTTGCTAAACTCCAACTCTGAATAGAGAGGAAAAAACTGGCGGTAAAAATTAACGCCAAGCCAGTAAGCACTACGGATAAACGACTATGATGACGTTTAATTTCTTGACGTAATTCACCGACCTCATGATTGAGTCGTTTCAATTGCACAGATTGGATATGATGTTGTTGTAAGGCTTCATAGAATAACATAGGTAACTCTGGTAACTTTTCGGCCCATAAGGGCAAATTAGTCCGGATCCCTTTGAAAAAAGCCCGCACGCCGACTCGTTCATCCATCCAGCGTTCCAAATATGGTTTGGCCGTCTTCCATAAGTCTAATTCTGGATACAGTTGTCGTCCCAGACCTTCAATGTTAAGTAGCGTTTTTTGCAATAACACTAATTGCGGTTGCACTTCCATGTTAAACCGGCGAGCGGTTTGGAAGAGCCTGAGCAGAACTAAACCAAAGGAAATTTCTTTTAATGGTTTGTCAAAAATCGGTTCACAGACGCTACGAATGGCACCTTCAAATTCTTCAATTCGAGTATTGGCGGGGATCCAGCCCGAATGGACATGAAGTTCCGCGACGCGGTGGTAATCGCGCCGAAAGAAGGCTAAGAAATTAGCGGCGAGATAATGTTGGTCATCTTGACTGAGGGTGCCCATAATACCGAAATCGACTGCAATATAATGCGGATGAAATGGGTCGCTGGTGTCGACAAAAATATTGCCGGGGTGCATATCTGCATGAAAGAAATTATCCCGAAACACTTGAGTAAAAAAGATTTCTACGCCCACTTCCGCTAAATATTGAAAATTAATCCGTAGACGTTTGAGGGTGGCTATATCGCTAATAGGCACGCCGCTAATACGTTCTAACACCATCACATTAGATTGGGTATAATCCCATTCGACTTCGGGAATATAAAGCAAATCACTGTTCTGAAAATTGCGTCGCAATTGGGTCGCACTGGCCGCTTCTTGTAACAGGTCTAATTCATTGTCCAAGTTTTTTTCAAATTCGCTGACCACTTCGCGGGGACGTAAACGACGACCTTCGGTCCAATAACGGTTAGTGAGGTCGGCAATGAGATAAAGTAATTCAATATCCCGGTGAATCATGTTTTTAATGCCAGGACGTAGCACCTTGACCACGACTTTACGCCCATTATGTAACCGCGCCGCATGGACTTGAGCAATGGAAGCGGCGGCGAGGGGAGTGTAGTTAAACTCCGCAAACACTTCACTGAGCGGACGACCGTAGGCGTGTTCTAAAATGTGCCGGGCAATTTCACCACTAAAGGGTGAGACGTTGTCTTGTAATTTGGCTAGTTCTATCGCTACATCATCTGGGAGCAGGTCCCGGCGAGTGGAGAGAATTTGACCAAATTTAACAAAAATCGGGCCCAATTCTTCCAACGCCAGTCGAATTCGTCCACCTCTAGTGAGATGTTTCGGACGTAACCAATAACCTGGTGTGAGGTAAGCGAATAAACGTAAGGGGCGAAAAATTTTGGTGGATAAAATCAGTTCATCGAGACCATAACGTACCACAATACGATAGATCGAGAATAACCGGATGACTTGGCGAACAGGTAAATGTAGCATGAAATTAGGTGGTCGGTAGAAATGGATGTAGTCCTCGTGAGGTAAGGGATAATACCCCTCGAAGAGGTGTTATCCCTAGCTTTGCTAACAGTTTTAAAATCATTAACCTTGTTCCAATTCAGATAATGAGGAGGCAGATTCGTCGTGAATAATAACGACGGTACGCGCTATTTTATCATGCCAACCTTGTTTACGTCGGTCCCACAAAATCCACAGGAACCCTAGACCGAGGGGGAGGGCCGAGAGAAAGTAACCAAAGTTGCGCAAAATCGCTTGAGTAGTGGTGATGCGGTTGCCAGTTCGGGCATCCACTATCTCACAATCAAACAATAATTTACCGGGCGTAGCGGCATATTTTAGCCAGAAGAGAATCAGTAATAACCCTGGTAACACGTAGTTAATGACCAGACTTTGCCAGTCTAGGCTTTCCAAAAGTGCCAGATTGTCTTCCAATAACAGTGGTTGAGATTCTAGTGATAACAAGTAGTTTTCATCGTAAACTAGGTATAATAAAATATAGATGATGGCGAGTAGCCACAGTGAATCTATTATCATCGCTAACAAACGGCGGCTAAAACCGGCATATTCGGTATAGTGGTTAAATTTCATAGTTTATATCCTCGATGAAGTGCCACTATCCCGCTATTTAAATTATGATAATCACAGCGTTCAAATCCGACCTGTTGCATCATCTGTAGCAGAGTTTCTTGATTCGGGTGCATTCGAATTGATTCGGCTAAATAGCGATAACTATCAGCGTCGTTGGTAATGAGTTTACCCAATTGGGGCAAAATTTTAAAAGAATAAATGTCATAGCCAGGTTTTAACCATTTCAGTGATAATTCAGAAAATTCCAAAATGAGCACTTTGCCACCGGCTTTCAATACCCGTAACATCGAGGCTAACGCCGTTTCTTGGTGAGTAACGTTGCGTAAACCAAAGGCGATGGTGATAATATCAAAGGTATTATCGGTAAACGGTAAAGTTTCCGCATTAACTTGGGCATAGTTGATGACTATACCACGATTTAATAAACGTTCTCGTCCTACTTGCAACATGTTAGCATTGATGTCGGCACAAACCACTTGGCCAGTTTGGCCCACGCGGGTGGCAAATTTAGCGGCTAAATCGCCAGTACCACCAGCCAAGTCCAGAATATAATTTCCCGCTTGGGCACCGGCCAATTCAATGGTAAACTGTTTCCACAGCCGATGGAAACCAAAGGACATTAAATCGTTCATCAGGTCATATTTAGTGGCTACTGAGTCAAACACTTGAGCCACCAGATGCTTTTTTTCCTGAAGAGGAACTTGAGTATAACCAAAATGGGTAGTTGTTGGATTTGGATTATTTGGATTCATAAGATTCCTGGTTAGATTTAGATTTGACAACTTTTCGAAAGTTGTCAAATCTTAAACTGTCGAATTTAGATTTGACAACTTTTCGAAAGTTGTCAAATCTTAAATTTTCGAAAGTTGTCAAATCAGCTTTTTCAAGATAGAATTATATTTCATATAGGTTACTTTTGGCAAGTTCCTATCTGAATCGCCGATTGACGCAGATAACACTGATTTCACCAGTAAATATTTGCCAAATTGAAATCTATGGCTTAATGACTTCACCATCTGCGTCAATTTGCGTGAATCGGCGATTCAGACCAATTAAAAACTTATACACCGCAAAAATACTTATACATAAATATATCATGGAAAAAACTTATAATCCTCATGCCATAGAATCCCAGTGGTATAAAACTTGGGAAAGCAAGGGCTACTTTGCACCCAGTAATCATGGGCCAGCTTATTGCATTATGATACCCCCGCCCAATGTGACAGGTACTTTGCACATGGGGCATAGTTTTCAAGACACTTTGATGGATTTGCTTACTCGTTATTATCGAATGCAAGGTTATAATACTTTATGGCAAGCGGGCATTGACCATGCTGGCATTGCGACGCAAATGGTCGTTGAAAGGCAATTAACCACTAAAGGGCTAACACGTCAACAGCTAGGTCGTGACGCATTTGTTCAGAAAGTTTGGGACTGGAAAGGACAGTCTGGCGGACAGATTACCCAACAATTGCGGCGCATGGGTGCATCTCTGGATTGGGCCACGGAAAGATTTACCATGGATGATGGTTTATCACAGGCCGTGCGCGAAGTCTTCGTTCGTTTATATGACGAAGGTTTGATTTATCGAGGGACACGTCTGGTCAATTGGGATCCCGTGTTGCATACCGCAGTCTCTGATTTAGAAGTAGTCTCGCAAGAGGAGAATGGGTCATTATGGCATTTACGTTATCCTTTGGCTGATGGTACGGGTTATTTGGATGTAGCCACGACTCGTCCCGAAACCATGTTAGGCGATACCGCGGTCGCGGTACATCCACTAGATGAACGTTATCAAGCCCTTATTGGTAAGTTGATTGCTTTGCCATTGACGGACCGCACCATTCCTATTATCGGTGATGAGCAGGTCGACCCGGAATTTGGCTCTGGCTGTGTTAAAGTCACGCCCGCCCACGATTTCAATGACTATGCGATTGGACAACGACATCAGTTACCGATGATTAATATTTTCACGGTGGATGCCAAATTAAATGATAATGTGCCACCGGCTTATCGCGGATTAGACCGCTTCGTGGCCAGAAAAAAGGTGGTAGAGGAATTGAAAGCCGCAGATTTATTGGTTGACATCAAACCACATAAATTGACCATCCCTAGAGGAGATAGGAGTCTTGCGGTGATTGAACCCTTCTTGACTGACCAATGGTATGTCAAAATCGAACCACTGGCATTACCGGCCATTCAAGCCGTGGTAGAAGGGAAGATAAAATTTGTCCCCGATAATTGGAGCAAGACTTATTTTGAATGGATGCGCAATATCCAAGATTGGTGTATCAGTCGACAAATTTGGTGGGGCCACCGGATTCCCGCCTGGTATGATGAGAAAGGTAAAGAATATGTGGGTTACGATGAGGATCACGTCCGGCAAAAATATCAACTGGCCAACACGGTCAAATTAACCCAGGATCCGGATGTTCTCGACACTTGGTTTTCGTCAGCGTTATGGCCATTTTCTACCTTGGGATGGCCCGCCCCAACGGAGCGATTAAAGTCCTTTTATCCCACCAGTGTCCTGGTCACCGGCTTTGACATCATCTTCTTCTGGGTCGCTCGGATGATTATGATGGGACTGAAATTCATGGGAGACGTGCCCTTTCGGGAAGTGTATATTCATGGCCTCATTCGGGACCATGATGGGCAAAAAATGTCTAAATCGAAAGGTAACGTGTTAGACCCCTTGGATATTATTGATGGCGTGGATTTGGAAACCCTGGTGACTAAACGGACTACAGGATTGATGCAGCCAGAGATGGCCCCGAAAATTGAGCAAGCGACTCGTCATCAATTTCCACAAGGTATCCCGGCGTTTGGCACCGATGCGTTGCGTTTTACCTTTACCGCTCTGGCTTCGACGGGTCGTGATATTCGCTTTGACCTCGCACGCACCGAAGGGTATCGCAATTTCTGCAATAAATTATGGAATGCGACCCGCTATGTGTTAATGAATACCGAAGGTCAAGATACCGGATTGGGAGACGCACCGGTAGAGTTATCGTTAACCGACCGGTGGATTATCACCAAGTTACAACAAGTCGAGCAAGCGGCCCACCAACATATTCAAGCCTATCGGTTTGATTTACTCGCCCAATCGTTGTACGAATTTACTTGGGATGAATATTGCGACTGGTATTTGGAATTTTCCAAACCGTTACTGCAACAAGCCAATGAAGCGCAACAACGAGGGACCCGACGCACCTTGGTTCGAGTGTTAGAAGCCTTATTACGGTTACTGCATCCCATTATGCCTTTTATCACGGAGGAGTTGTGGCAACGAATTGCCCCGTTAGCGGGTAAAATGGGTGATACCATTATGCGCCAACCTTATCCGCAATCGCAAGTGGAGAAGATGGATTCGACAGCGTTGTCAGAAATCGAATGGATTAAACAATTTATTTTAGGCGTGCGTCGCATTCGGGCTGAAATGGATATTAATCCTGGTAAATCGTTAGCGGTATTATTACAAAATGGCAGTGCCGAAGACCAACGTAAGCTACAAGCACATCAACCTTTACTGCTACGATTGGCGCGATTGGAGCATGTTCAATGGTTAGAAGCCAAGGCCCACGCACCAGAATCGGCCATTGCCTTAGTAGGTGACTTGAGAATTTTAATTCCGCTGGCGGGTCTAATTGATAAAGCGGCTGAAATTAAGCGATTGGAAAAGGAGATGGAGAAGTTGCGTAAGGAGTTGCAAAAATCGCAAGCGAAACTGGAAAATCCTAACTTTGCGGCTCGCGCTCCCAAAGAGGTGGTAGAAAAGGAGCAACAACGAGTGAATGAAATGGCGGCCTCGTTGCAGCAATTGGAAGTGCAGGCGGAAAAGATTCGGCAGATTTAAGTGATTAGTTAGTTGTTAGTTTCCTAAACCTCCCAGGTTTAGGAAACTTGGGGATTTGAACCGGGTTTAAAGTTTCCTAAACCTGGAAGGTTTAGGAAACTGAGTGATTTTGGGACCTGAACCGGGTTTAAAGTTTCCTAAACCTGGAAGGTTTAGGAAACTGAGTGATTTTGGGACCTGAATCGAATTTAAAGTTTCCTAAACCTTCTCAGTTTCCTAAACCTTCCAGGTTTAGGAAACTTTGGGACCTGAACCGGGTTTAAAGTTTCCTAAACCTGGAAGGTTTAGGAAACTGAGTGATTTTGGGACCTGAACCGGGTTTAAAGTTTCCTAAACCTGGAAGGTTTAGGAAACTGAGTGATTTTGGGACCTGAACCGGGTTTAAAGTTTCCTAAACCTGGAAGGTTTAGGAAACTGAGTGATTTTTGGGACCTGAATCGAGTTTAAAGTTTCCTAAACCTGGAAGGTTTAGGAAATTGAGTGTTTTGTTTTTCTTAAAATTTAAGGTAATTATGCGATGCGAGACTATCACGCGGTATTAGAGCCAGGATATTATTATCACATTTATAATCGCGGAAACAATGGGGAAAAAATTTTTGAAACTACAGGTAATTATGAGTATTTTCTCAAGAATTTGACAAAATACATCTGTCCTTATTTGGACATCTATGCTTATTGTCTGATGCCTAATCATTTTCATTTTCTTGCTCAGGTAAAACCCTTAAGTACCTTCGAGACAATTTTTAAAGAAATTGAGACTACTATAACTGTAAATGATTTTCTTGGCGAAAGGTTTAAACGATTTTTTTCTAGCTACGTATTAGCATTCAACACACAACAGCAACGGTCTGGCAGTTTATTTGAAAAGCGGTTTAAACGATTGTTGGTAACATCAGATGAGTATTATAGCAAGTTGATACATTATATTCATAATAATCCGATTCATCACCATTTTGTGAATGAATACTCTCTATGGAAATTTAGCTCATACAATGCAATCTTAAGTGACAAACCTACTGTAATAAAGAGAGCGGTAGTATTGGAATGGTTTGGGGGTAAAGAAAATTTTACCATTTTCCACCAATCTAATATAGATTACGGAGAGATTCGTGATTTACTAACGGATTGATTTTCAAAGTTTGCGGCATTTAAGTTTCCTAAACCTGGCAGGTTTAGATGCCAACTCAGTTTCCTAAACCTCCCAGGTTTAGGAAACTTTAAAGCCGGCTCAAGTGCCAAAGTTTCCTAAACCTGGGAGGTTTAGGAAACTGAGTTACTAAAGTTTTCTAAAGTCTTGTAAGTTTAGGAAACCGAATTTAAAAATTCACTCAACTAATTATAAATATAATATGACCACTAAAGAAAAACGACTCTTAAAATTTGCATTATTGATATTTATAGTGTTTGTGTCTTTTCAAGGATTACCCACTGCCAACAAATTTGTGTTTGACTATTGGCAACACCTACAAGATTTACAACAAGAAATTCAAAATTCTAAAAAATTAACAGACAAAACCAAATTTTGGGAAGAAGAAAATCAACGCGCTAAAGAAAAACTGTCTAAAGCCAATTCAGGATTATTGGAAGGTGAAAATAGCCAATTGGTCGGTGCCAACATGCAAAAGTTATTGCGCGAGATTGCTAGACAAAGTGAATTAACTATCACCTCGATGGAACCGCCCAAAGTCGAAATTTCTAACTCTAATCAATGGATGTTGGTGGTCCAGACTATTCAATTTGATGCAGAGCCGAAAGCCTTGATGAGATTTTTAACCGTGTTAGATAAAGTCCCGAAAAATTTGATAGTGGCTATGTTAGACGTGCGTAGTAATCGAGATCGCATCAGTGGCACAATACAACTTACCGGTTTTAGTCGAGTGCCGCCGCCACCACCCGCCGCTAATCCTTAAATCAGGAATTAGGAGAATTTTATGTTAGCTACTCATTCTAATTTGAGTTTACCGTTATTCACTCAATTGTTATCGAAAAAAGGCATTGCGCCGGTAGAATCTTTTCCAGAAGACCCGCGCTTAATGTTTACCACGATTCCAGACATTGAAGACCGCACTAAATTGCGCTTCATGTTAGGTCCGAAAATACGATTTGAAAAAGCTCAAGAAGATCACGTTTCTCGTCTGATTAAACATTGGCGGGCCAAATTATCACCGGAATTAGACAGTACCAAAGACAAAGCTAAAAGTGAGATCGATAGTGAATATCTCAAAGATATTGCGTCGGACGCGCCCATTATTCGAATGGTCAATCATTTAATGGAACGTGCCCTAGATTTAAGTGCCAGCGATATACACTTTGAACCAGAAGAGAAATTTTTAATGATACGGTGCCGAGTCGATGGTGTCATGGTCGGCATTGAAAAACTCCCTGCGACGGTCCAACCTGCGGTTTCCTCCAGAATCAAACTGATGGCCAAATTAGACATCGGTGAAAAACGATTACCGCAAGATGGTCGGATTCAATATCAGATGGGAGACCACACTTTAGACATGCGGGTTTCGACTCTCCCTGGGGTACACGGTGAATCGATTGTATTACGTATTTTGGACCGGGGCGATGTGAGTGTCAATTTAGAATATTTGGGAATGCCCACTGATATTCTTAAACCCTACGCTAAAATGATTCACCAGCCGCATGGTATCATTTTGGTCACTGGTCCTACTGGCAGTGGTAAAACTACCAGTTTGTATGCCACCTTGGAAAAAATTAACACCGGGTTACAAAAAATTATCACGATTGAGGACCCGGTAGAATACCAATTGGCAGGGATTACCCAAATTCATGTCAATTCTAAAATTGGTTTAACTTTTGCGGCAGGATTACGCTCTATTGTGCGGCAGGATCCGGATATTATCATGGTGGGAGAAATTCGTGACCGAGAGACGGCGGAAATTGCGATTGAATCCGCGCTCACTGGCCACTTGGTATTTTCGACTTTGCACACCAATGACGCGGCTGGTGCGGTCACTCGCTTGCAAGATATGGGCATTGAAAGTTATTTAATTAGTTCTAGTTTAATTGCCACCATGGCCCAACGTCTGGTCCGGAAAATTTGTGAGCATTGTGGAGAACAACAAGCGTTGACTCCAGAAGAAGCGGATTTGTTGGGGATTAGTCCTCATCAATGTCCTACGGTGAAACGTGGCAAAGGTTGTGAACGTTGTGGTAATACGGGGTATCGTGGGCGTTTAGGTTTGTATGAGTTGTTGATAGTCTCAGACCAAGTTCGTCATGTAATTGGTAGTGGAGGCGATGCTAATCAAATTCGAGACCAAGCAATTAAAGACGGAATGAGAACGTTGCGGCAAGATGCGTTGGAAAAATTATATCATGGCATTACTACACCAGAAGAGATTGTACGAGTAACGAGAGCGTTATAACAGTAACGGAATAAATTCCGGACTCCTTCTTGAAGTTGGAGTCCGGAATTCATTCCGTCAAAATTAAAATTTATGCCCTGGAAAGATAATTTTTCTACTCAAGCGGTTGATTATGCCAAATATCGTCCTCACTACCCGCCAGCTCTTTATGACTATCTTTTTAGCTTAGTCAAAGAGAAGCGAGTGGCTTGGGATTGTGGCACCGGTAACGGTCAAGTAGCGACCGCATTGGCGAAAGTATTTCATCAAGTTATCGCTACGGACCCCAGCTCGACTCAACTTGCACAAGCGCCGGTGTTACCTAACGTGACCTATCAAGTGGCCACCGCCGAGCATACTCAGTTACCCGCGGCCAGTGTGAATTTAATTACCGTGGCCCAAGCCATTCATTGGTTTAATGTTGAAACCTTTTATCAAGAAGTGCAACGGGTGGCGGTCCCAGGGAAAGCTATCATTGCGGTTTGGGGATATGGTCTATTACAAATTTCGCCAACTATCGATAACATTTTGCAACAACTGTATGTTGATATTTTAGGTCCCTACTGGGATGCGGAAAGAAGACATCTGGACCAGGCTTATCGTACTATTCCATTTCCATTTCCTCAATTCAAGACCCCGCAGTTGACTATGCAATTGGAGTGGAATTTAAGGGATTTATTAGGTTATTTAAGCACCTGGTCCAGTTTGCAAAAATTTATACGAACTAATCACTATGACCCGTTACCAGAAATTGCTAAAGCCTTGCAAACAATTTGGTCGAAGGAAGCCGTGCTTAAAACTGTGCAGTGGGAACTTTATTTAAAAGTAGGGTGGATTTGAGTGAAGCGTCAACACCAGAAAAGCTGATATAATATGAATCAACCCATTCGATACCATTATGATAAATTTCCTCCGTCAAATCTTGACTGGTCAAGACTGATTCCATTGATTGGGCCAGCTAATGCCGCCCTAGCTAGATATGATGGTACACTGTCGGCAATTCCTAATGCGGCGGTCTTATTAAGTCCGCTCTCCACCCAAGAAGCCGTATTATCTTCACGAATTGAGGGTACTCAAGCTACTATGGGAGAAGTCTTGGAATACGAGGCCGGCGGAGATTATGAGCATTTTTCCGGTGAGCGGAAAGCTGATATTAATGAGGTTCTCAATTATCGACGGGCGATGCACCATGCTGTTGATTTGTTGGAAAAATTACCTCTTTGTCAGCGTGTTATCCGAGAAGCACATAGCGTCTTGCTGGAAGGTGTCAGAGGACATGGTAAAGCGCCAGGGGAATATAGACGAATACCGAATTGGATAGGGGCGCCTGGCTGTAAAGTTGAAGACGCTCGTTTTGTACCTATTTCGGTAGATAAATTGCCTAAAGCTATGGATGTTTGGGAACGTTATATCCATGAACAGGTACCTGATCAATTGGTAAAATTAGCCCTCATTCACGCCGAATTTGAGGCTTTGCATCCTTTTCTGGATGGAAATGGCCGATTGGGGCGGATGTGTGTGCCACTGTTTATGTTTGAAACCGGTTTAATTCAAAGTCCAACGTTTTATATCAGTGCCTTTTTTGAGAGTCATCGCGAGGAATATTATGAGCGGTTGTTGGCCATTTCACAGAATGATGATTGGACCGGCTGGAGCGAATTTTTCCTGCGTGCCATTATGGTACAAGCGCAACAGAATCAACAGAAAGCGACGGAAATTTTAAAATTGTATGAGGCCAAAAAGAGTCAAGTCGTTGAAATAACACGTTCACAATATGCGATTCATGCGTTAGACTATATTTTTGCCAATCCCATTTTTAAAGCGAGTGATTTTATCAACAATTCTAGGAATTTCCCTGTGCCAACGGCCAAACGAATTATTAAGGAATTGCGAGAGCATGGTATCTTAAAAATATTACAACCAGCGAGAGGGCAACGGTCAGCAGTTTATGTGTTTTGGGAATTAATGAATACCACCGAAGGACAGAAGGTATTTTGAGATGAATATATTAACTACAAAATCGTTTGTGGCTCATTTTTTACGATTTATGAGCCACAATTAGCCATAATTCAGTAGGGGCAACCCTGGTGGTTGCCCTCTTTGGTAGTGGTCATCACCCAAAGAGGGTAACCACTAGGGTTGCCCCTACCATTGACCGATAATTTTCTCGTTTCTACGTTCGGCGTGGGAACGAGAAATTCGGTAGTCCCTCCAAATTAATGAAAGTCTTAATCTTCAAGGAGTTACCAAGGTTCAAAGTTTCCTAAACCTCAAAGGTTTAGGAAACTTAGCACCTGCCAGGTTTAGGAATCTTCGCCCCCAGTGGCTAGTACCTCCATTAGTTGGTAGGGACTACCAGAAATTCGACCACCCCCGGCCCCTCCTTGGCAAGCCGGGGAGTGTGCGCCAACTGAAAGACTCCCCTCCTTAACAAGGTGGTTATGTATAAGGTAAGTCACTATATGATTATTGGTATCACACTTTTTAAAACATTATTGCAATTGAAATAGAGGTTTCCCTTGGCTATCCATCAATATACTTATCAAGCCTGCGATGTAGAAGGAAACATCCTCAGCGGAAGAATGACTGCGGAAAGTTCACAGGAAGTGGTTATTAACTTGCAAAATCAACAGTTGATACCTCTGAAAATCGATGAAGAAGCGGCTGATAGTGGCGGTATCATCATGCGGCAAAAAATTTCAAATCGTGATGTGATTGACTTTACCGAAGGATTATGTACACTGGTAGAAGCACGAGTACCCTTAGACCGCGCCCTGGGATTACTGCAAGGAATTACCGAAAAAGCCGTGGTGCAACAATTGGTTGAAGATTTACGGCGCGAGGTGAAAGAAGGCAAAAGTTTAGCCGAAGCTTTGCAAACTCATCCGCAAGTATTTTCACGAATGTATATCAATATGGTTCATGCGGGAGAAGAAGGAGGTATTTTAGAACAGTTGTTACCGAAATTAGCCAATTTTTTAGCCGAGGCGGACCAAGCTAAAAGAATAATTATCTCCTCGCTGATTTATCCTGCGATCCTGATGCTAACGGGTTTAATCAGTGTCATTTTGTTAATGGTATTTGTAGTGCCGTCATTTGCTACTCTGTTTCAAGATATGGGAGATAATGCACCAATGTCAGCCATCTTTTTACTTAATGTTAGCGCCTGGTTAAAACATTATGGTTGGACTTTGCTTTTCATCCCGGTTATCTTATGGTATGGTTGGAAACAATTAGACGCTACCCCAGAGCGACGTTTGCAACGCGACCAATGGATGTTATCATTACCGCTGTTTGGTAAACTCGTTTTACAAGCCGAATCCTCTCGTTTTTGTCGAACCTTAGGGGCCCTGTTAGGGGCCGGCATCCCGTTATTAAAAGGACTGCACATTGTCCATGGAGTCATGGAAAATCAAGTATTAGCTGATGGTATCCTACAAGCTGAGGAAGCAGTACGGGGTGGCATCAGTTTAGGTCAAGCACTGGCCAATGAAAAAAGGTTTCCAGTCCTGTTGTCTCAATTAATTATTGTCGGCGAAGAAACTGGACGGACCGCCGGCATTTTAGATAAATTAGCGGAAACCTTTAATAATACGGTCAAACTCCAAACCAGTCGCTTAGTCGCTTTATTAGAACCTTTGTTAATTTTACTGTTAGGCGTGATCGTCGGTGCCATCGTCATCACCATGTTATCAGCCATCTTTAGTATTAACCAAGTGAATTTTTAACACTTTTAGCCATTAATTGCACCCATCGGTGTTATTCTTAGCCAAATAATTACCAACTCACCTTACGCACGGTTAACCTAACCACCCCGACTCCTCCTTAGTAAGGAGGGGAGTACATACCACCGGTGCCGCCAGGGATACTCTCCTCCTTACTAAGGAGGGGCCGGGGGGTGGTGGTGCGTAAGGTGAGTTACCAAGAATATTTTAGTTTAACCACATTGAATTGATATGCGTTTAACTCCAACGACACTGACATTAATCTTTATTGGTAGCACGTTAGCAGCCTGTGTTTTACCTCCTCCTAAACGTCAAACTACTGCGTCACCTCCCCTCACGGCCGCCGAATTGGCGTTAGCCCAAGATTCGTCGGCGGTACCCGTAGTGAATCCGCCTACGTCTGGTTTTCCCTTGCCGGAACTACCATCCACCCCGAGACAACCTCTTAAAGAAGTAAATAAAGTGGGCGAAATTCCTAAAGTGACCGAATTTTCTGATCTAACTTTGCAAAATTTGAGTGTAGAATTAGAAGATGTGGACCTATCACAAAACCCACTCCAATTAGATTTTGAACAAGCGCCATTACGAAATATCATTGATCTCATTGGTAATGCGTTAAACCTGAACATGGTGGTTGACCCCGCCATTGGTGAAAAAGTTACCATACGCACGTCTAAAGAGAAGCCATTGAAAAAAGAGGATTTATGGCCCTTATTGCAATTATTGTTGACGGAAGCGGGGGTTTCGATAGAGAAAAAAGGAGGCGTATACTATTTCAATAAAACTGGCCCGGTGATTCCCGGCACTATAGGTATGTCTCCAGATGCTTTGACCAGCAGTGACCAGCCCGAAGTATTACAAGTCAGCCCCTTGCGCTATATTTCGGTAGAATCAGCCGCCGCTGTGTTGAATCCATTGATCCAACCCAAAGGTCGAATTATCTCCTTAGCCAATGTCAATGTGATAGGTATTATTACCACTCCACAACGGTTGGAGCGGGTCAATAAATTGTTGGCGGTAATTGATACCGACCCATTTTTATATCATGGAATGCGATTATTTCGTCTGATTAATTCTAAAGTATCAGAAGTGCAACCGCAGTTAGATAAAGTTTTTCAAGCCATCTCTGGTAAAACGCCGCCGGCTTATCAAACGGTCGCCTTAGAACGAATCAATGCCATCTTAGTAGTAGCCCCGCCAGGCGGCAATTTTCAAGATGTCGCCATGTGGGTCGATATTTTAGATGAACGCAGTGAGGAAAGTGGTGAGCAGGTGTTTATTTATCGAGTGAAAAATTTGGAAGCCGCTAAATTAGCCTCCACTTTATCGAATGTGTTCAAATCGGAGCAACAACGGCAAGAAGATGAAATTCTGAAACAACGTCAACAAAATGAAGAGCTGATGACACCAGAAGAAATCCCTATTCCGCCTCCTCCACAAAATTTACCAGGACGATTGGGTAATAACGGGATACCGGTATCGGCTGAATTAAAAGTTAATATCGTGGCGGATGAAAGTACCAACAACTTGTTAATTCGTGCTAATCCACGAGATTTTCGGCAATTGTTGGAAACGATTTACGCGCTGGACCAAGTGCCCAAGGAAGTGATGATTAACATCATCATTGCCGAAGTCACTTTAACTGAAGCGACTAGATTCGGAATTGATTGGCAAACTCTATTTGGTAAAGCCCGTGGGGCCGATGGCAAGCAACGTAGTTATGCCGGCATTAATTTCAATGTCCCAGATAATAGTTCCAGCGAAAATCCATTAACCGGCCTTGTGTTTGAACACATTGCGGGCAGTTTGACCGCTACCCTCAATCTGGTCGCTTCGACCAATGATATTAGCATTCTCTCGCGCCCCTCCTTATTGGTGCGAAATAATGAAGAGGCTTTTATGAATGTGGGTGCTAATGAACCTTTTTTGGGTTCCATCAATACGTCCTCTTTGAATAATCAACAAGTCTCTCAAGACGTGCAATACAAGGACACTGGAATTACGGTCAAGGTGACACCGCGGATCAATGATGATGGCATTATCAATATGAAAATTGAACAAGAATTATCTCAAGTTGGTCCGACGCGGACGACCCAAAATTTGCAATCGTTTATTCAACGTAAAGTCTCCACTTCAGTGGTAGTACGCGATGGTAGCGCCATTATCATTGGTGGATTAATTCAAAATAATCGTCGAAATGACCAACAAGGGATTCCCTTTTTACGAGACCTGCCGATTGTGGGTAATACCTTATTTTCTTCTACCGATAAGCAAGATTCGCGGACTGAATTGGTACTGATTATGGTGCCCACCATTGTTCAACCGGAACTAGATAATCGTGGTTTAGTACGAGAATTTAGAAAACGGATGGGTCTAATTTCTGAATTATTGAATGAAGGATTTGTAGTCCAAGATTTAGTGGGGACTCAACCGGTGTTGCCGAAGCGTAAATAATCATAATAGATTTGAAGAAGATTTGACAACTTTTTTAAAGTTGTCAAATCTAAACACCCTAAATGAATTAAGATTTGACAACTTTTTTAAAGTTGTCAAATCTAAACACCCTAAATGAATTAAGATTTGACAACTTTTTTAAAGTTGTCAAATCTAAACACCCTAAAAAAATTTTCTGACCTAATGTACTCATTACTTATCTCCGCGGCGCATAAATCTTCGGGTAAAACCACCATCACATTAGGACTCTGTGCCGCCCTAACCGCGCGTGGTTTGGTAACTCAACCGTTTAAAAAAGGACCAGATTATATTGACCCCTTGTGGCTAACTCAGGCCGCGGGTCGGTCTTGTCATAATTTAGATTTCTATACCATGAGTCGAGAGGAGATAGTCAAAACCGTCGCACAGTATTCCAAAGATGCGGATTTTATTCTCATCGAAGGTAATAAAGGTTTATATGACGGTTTAGACGTTGCCGGCAGTAATAGCAATGCGGCTTTGGCACAATTGTTGAAAGTACCCGTGGTCTTAGTGTTAAACACTCCCGGTATGACTCGGGGCATTGCGCCCCTTATTTTGGGCTATCAGGCTTTTGAAAAGCAGATTAAAATTGCCGGCGTTATTTTAAATCAGGTCGGGGGCGACCGCCACGAAAGTAAATTACGTGCGGTCATTGAATATTATACCAATGTACCGGTATTGGGTGCCATTCATCAAGACTCGCGGTTAGCCATTCCCGAACGACATTTGGGATTGATGCCCAGTAATGAAGATAAGGCCGCGCAACCAAAAATCACCATGATTGCGCAACTTATCAGTGAACAAGTGAATCTGGACCGGTTAATGACGGTAGCGACTCTGGTGCCTACCGTCACTGCCACTTCGTCCCCTCTCCCAAGGGAAAAGGGGGAGCCGGTCAAACTAGGTATCCTCCGTGATGCCGCTTTTGGTTTCTACTATCCGGGGGATTTATTCGCTTTACAACAAGCTGGGGCGGAATTGATATTTATTGACGCGCTCAATGAGGCGCATCTCCCTTCCATCGATGCACTGTTTATTGGCGGCGGTTTTCCTGAAGTGCAGATGGAATTGTTGGCTAAAAATTACTCACTTAAACGAGCGATAAAGGAGGCGATAGAGCAAGCCATGCCGGTGTATGCCGAATGTGGTGGTTTAATGTATTTATCGCGCACCCTCACTTGGCAAGGTAAAACTTGTGAAATGGTAGGGGCCTTACCGTGTGACACCGTGATGGAAGCGCGTCCTCAAGGACGAGGTTATGTACAGTTACGGGAGACTGGAAAGGGGTTGTGGCCATTATTGGATGCCCACGGACAACCGGCGGAGTTTCCGGCGCATGAATTTCACTATTCACGGGTTATCAATTTAGCGGCGGAATTACCGTTTGCTTATGAAGTCTTGCGCGGTACCGGTTTAGATAATCGCCATGATGGTATTATTTATAAAAACACCCTGGCCAGTTATGTCCATTTACGTGATGTCGAGAATAATCATTGGACCTCACGTTTTGTCAATTTTATTCGTCGCTATAAACAAAAAAAACGGTTGATACTGCAAAGTTAAACCACAGGAGGAGAGATGTTTGAACTGACTGATCGTGCCGCGGCGCAAATTTTTTTGGCCGCGCAACAAAGTAATATGGCTGGTTTGGCTTTACGCCTGGCCGCAAAACGGAATGCGGATGGCAGTATTGGTTATTTGATGGGGTTTGATGAAATTAATGAAGATGATGTTCACATTAATTCTAAAGGCGTGGATATTGTTTTTGCGTCGGTGTATAAAGAGTTACTAGAAGGGACGATGATGGATTTTGCTGACATCGAGCCGGATGATTTTCGGTTTATTTTCCTAAATCCCAATGATTTGCATTATGTGCCACCACCGCATTAGCCGAGGAATGTTGACTGCTCAGGTAGGGTGCGGTTGATTTGCCGACTGATACTAGATTTGACAAAGTCTGAGGGATAACACCCCTTCGAGGGGTGTTATCCCTTGGAGTGTCACCGCAATGCTTTCGATACCCTCTTGTTCTGGGTCAATATCAATCACAACCAGGTAATTTTTCGCGACTTGGTGGTAATGACTTCTCTCCGGCTTGGTGGTATTGACTCTTTGGTTCAATAGTCCATATAACAGATGATTGCTGTCTATGATTTTTCCCTGGAGATTCAAACCCTCAATTTTCCCTTCAATCTCCTTTTTATCGGTATTTGGATTTCTTTCGATAAAATTTTTAAATCCTTTAAATTAAATAAAATCAATTCGCTGCTGGTCCGTAATTATTTTTAGGGCATCGCAAGATTTCAAGGGTGGTATCTTGGATTCTTGGCAATAAATCTCTTTTGTTTTGTCGAAATCAATTGTCTCAATGTTGGATTCTGGACAACAAACTTTAGGCAGGTCTTTTACCGCAACCACCCTAAAATAACCTTGATCTAAGCCAAATTACAGAAAATTTTCCAGAAATTTTTTCATTGCCATACTAATTCCTGTAGTGGTTTGGACAATTTCTTGAAAATTTGGTTCGGATCATCAGTCACCTCTGAAATTACCGAAGCGTTATCATCTGCTCTTTCCGCCAGGTAGAAATGTGTTTGCGGTGTTATCCCATTGTTTTCGCTAAAAACTTTAAGCGCTTGAATGAGATAAGGGCTGTGTGAAGTCAACAACACCGGAATTCCATATTTCACCAATTCCACTAACACCGCGGCATATTTTACTTGCCAGGCGGGATGTAAATGCGTTTCTGGCTCATCCACAATGAGCGGACGACGTTCACCTAAAATCTCCGCGTTTAACAACAGTTGAATGATGCCAAAAGCCTTAACACCAGATGCGGTATTGATAGGTCTATAGGCCAACAACGGTTAAACCGTCCAGATGAACATCTGCACGTTGTATCATGCCAATATTTTCAATTTTTAGTAGCATAATTTGTTAGGTATGAAGTGATAGGTTCTTCAGTACTTATAGTCAAATTCAATTAGCTTGAACCCTCTGGCCATTTACCCACCCACAGCCCTTCTGGGGAGAGGTTAACTCTCAATGAAATTGAGCAATGAGCAGGTCCATGAATTTGGTTTAGTGGATGGGTTTTTTCCCCAAATGAGTGTTTACCAAAATATGATATGCTAATGCAACGCGGCCCCAAATTTTTCTAAAAGGCGGGTCGGCCTTGAGCTTCAGAATTTTTTTAACGCTTCTCAAAAGTGCTACTACCAGGATAAAAAAGAAGTCGGCCAATACGTAACCAACGTGGTAATTCTGGCGAAAGTAAATCATCTCACTTTCCAAATTGTACTTCTCCGTTTGTTTTCCCTTTTCGGTGATTTCAGTCAATTTGGCACTGTTAACGCCTCCTAAGTGAATCACGTCATTGGGATAATAATAAACTTTCCAGTCTTTTCGTTTGATTCGTAAACATAAATCGGCATCATCAAAATACATGAAGAAATCTTCACGTAAGAAGAAAGCTAACTCGTCAACGATGTGTTTACGTACAAATAGATAACACCCTGGCACCCAGTCACATTCAAAAATTTGAGTGTGATCACGTTCCAAATTGTCCACACCTCTTAACCAGGAAAGCCGGTGATTAATCAAACCGAGTTGAGTTAAAAATATGTTCCAGGGAGTAGGAAAATATCTGGCCGATGGTTGCATAGTGCCATCTCTGACTATGAGACGACACCCTAATACGCCTGCTTCAGAATGTTGTTCCAGAAAATCGTAACTTTCTTGCAACGTGTTTGGTCCTACAAACGCATCCGAATTCAGCATGAGTACATATTTGCCGGTGGCCTTGGGGTAGCCAAGATTATTGGCCCGGATGAAGCCTAAATTAGTAGGACTCTCGATGATGAGGGTGTCAGGAAAGTTGGCCCTGACCATGGCTACAGTATCATCGGTAGAGCCGTTGTCGACATAAATGACTTGTTTGTTTAAATGGTCAAGCGAATTTTTAACTGCGCTAAAACATTCCTCTATCAGTTCTCTTACACTACAAGCAACTACGATGATGGAAATGTCTATGGCGGTGGTTGAATTGGACATGGGGTTCCCCTGGTTGAATGGCAGTTACCCACTACCCTTTTTTCTTCGGCAAATGGATTTGTTCGAGATTTGACAACTTTCGAAAAGTTGTCAAATCTATTCAAATCTCAATCCTGTGAATTTAAAGGTAAGGGACAACAGTTTAGTTGGTGACCTTAACGCATAACCACCCCCAACCCCTCCTTAATCAAGGAGGGGAGTATGCACCAAGGTCGACTCCCCTCCTTAATCAAGGAGGGGAGTATGCGCCAATTGAGTTGGCCTGGTCGACTCCCCTCCTTACTAAGGAGGGGTTGGGGGTGGTTGAGATTAAATTACAACTTTAACTTTTTAAAAGTTCTGATATTGTAATAGTGGTCATGGTCAAAATTGCCATATTCCTCCCGATGCTTGTGAATGCCCGCAACGAGATCCGGAATATTATGTTTGGGTTCATAACCCAAGATGGTTTTGGCTTTCTGCCAGGTCACTTTGTAATTTCTGAAATCCTTGATCTGCTTAATTTCGATGCCCACTTTTTGACCGGTGAGTGATTCTACTTCATCTCGGACCAGGTCGCCTACTTGCCCTACGGTATAATTATCGGAGGCCACATTGAACACGCCACTAATGCTGTAATCTGCTTGTACGGCGCGTAAATATGCACTCATGGCATCACGAATATCTAAAATGGGTCGCCAAATCGAGGCATTATTGATGACGACTTTGCCTTCCGTCATACAACTTTTATACATGGTATTGACAATCAAATCAAAGCGCATTCGTGGACTGTAACCGCAAACGGTGCCTTGGCGTAAGGCAATGACTGAAAAATTCTCATCTTCCATTTGTCTAACGCCACGTTCTCCTTGCAATTTGGAGATACCGTAGGGGTAGCCGCAGGTCACCGGACATTCTTCATCGTAGAGTTGATTGACGGTGTAGCCGTAAACTGAGCAAGAGGAGCCGTAAATGAAGCGTTTTACGCCGGCTTGTTTAGCAATATAGGCCAGATAGGAGGGTTGTGCGCCATTGGAAATAAAATTCAAGGCCGGATTAAATTCGGCCATCGGATCATTGGACAGACCCGCTAAATAGATAACTTGTTCGGCACCGACAAAATCTTCTTTTTGACAAGAAAATAAGTCCTTTTGGATGACGTTCACTTCCTTGGGTAAGTGATTGCCAAACCATAGTAAATCGATAACGGTTACTTCATAGTTATGTTCCAGTAATTTGGGAACTAATAATGAGCCAATATAGCCGGCACCACCGGCCAATAAAATTTTCATCTTAAACTCCTTTAAAATTCTTGAGAGCGGTTAATTGGTAGTCCCTCCAAGATAATGGAGGTCTTAAAGTTTACCAAGGTTCAAAGTTTCCTAAGCCTGGAAGGCTTAGGAAACTAGCTCCTAGCAGGTTTTGAAATCTGCGACCCCGGCGGCAGTTACCAAGGCTCAAAGTTTCCTAAGCCTGGAAGGATTAGGAAACTAGCTCCTACCAGGTTTAGGAATCGGCGACCACGGTGGTGGTAGGGTGTATCAGCGAAGCGTTATACACCACTGTGGTTAGTACCTCCATTGGCTGGTAGGGACTACCGGTTAATTGGTGGTAACTATTTGTTGGTAACGACTACAATCTAGTGAGGTGTCTTTGGGTACGTTAAATGCCACCTCTTGGGTTGACAATGGCGCAATGTCTTTGGTCGGAGACAAATTTTTAGCGTATTCATAGACGGTCTGTCTGGAGCCGCCCAGATGAATTACGCCGGTGAGATTTTGGTCAACCAGGGCGACTATTTTTTGGGCAATGGTGCGGACACTTTCACGACTGGTCCATTGATCAGTGAAGGCTTTAGGATAAGGAAATTCATTGGGACCAAAAGAGGTGCGAATAATCAGCGAGTTATCATACATTTTGACGGCACACTCGCCACCTAGTTTTGACCAGGCGTATTTATTCACTGGACTCACGGGGTCGTCTTCTTTATAATTGCCCTGGTCACCTTTGAAGACGTAGTCCGTAGAGATGTACCATAAACGCAGTTGATGCGCCAGACACAGTTTAACGACGTTGGCGGTACCGATGAGGTTGACTTCAATGCCTTTAGCCGGATTTTTGTCAACCTGTGGGGGCGAAGTAAAGGCCGCCGCATGAATAATCAAAGTAAGCGATTTATCTTTAATAAATTCTTGCATTTGAGAATAGTTAGTGACATCAAATTCCGCTGAAGTAGGATACCAGGCCTGAGGGAGATGTGGTTTAACTTCGCGACCTAAGAGGCCACTGCCGCCGGTAAACAGAATATGTTTTGCTATATCAGTCATCACCATTTACCTATTTCAAATGGTCATACAAAAAGTTATTGGAATGGTCGTTGGCTAGCCAAGTTTGGAGTTGAAAGCCGTTTTTATCTTTGTCAGTCATGAGTAGCGTCGGTGAAGCCACTATTTGGTCAAATTCCTGTTTCAACGCCGGCTCACAGAGGGACCAATCAATGTCAGCCGCCAAGGGTGAAATACCAGCTTCGCAGCCAGGACTGTACTCACCGGAGCAAAAATATTCAATCATGCTGTCTTCGGTGAAAAAGTTACCATGGGCAAAACCCGGCGGTACCCAAATCCATTCGCTGTAATCGGCGGTTAACCGGGCCGGCATGTCATAAGCAACTATTTTGCCGAAAGTCGGGGAACCTTTGCGAATGTCTAACACGAGGTCAACCATCCGACCGCTTAAGGTCCTGACCCATTTACCCATATACGGATTCCATTGAAAATGCAAGCCGCGAACTACTCCTGGTCTGGAAAAACTTTCATTGGCTTGTACAAATTCGACTTCTTTTAAAAAAGAGGTATCGGGATGATTCAATAAATCACTTTTGCGAAACGGCTCAGTAAAGTAGCCACGCGGATCCAGAAATCGTCCAAAACGTAGCACTTTAATGGCTGGAATAGCGAGAGATTTGATTTCAAGTATTTTCATAAATTTTAGATGACTTACCTTACGCGCTGTTAACTTCAACCACCCCCAACCCCTCCTTGGTAAGGAGGGGAGTAAATACCACCTGAATCACCTAAGTTAAGGAATTTGACGGCGTTGGAGTCCAAATCTTCAGATTTGGAAACGCCGTCTCACCTTGACCAGTCTCGTCCAAATCTGAAGGTTTGGACTCCAACACGGCTTAACTTAATGGCATTGGGGCTAGGGGTGGTGGTGCGTAAAGTGAGTTAACAATTAAAAACATTCAATTTGGGAGAAGATTCAAGTATAGACTCGTCATAAAAAATAGTCAAATAATTTAATTTATTTACGTAAGATAGCAAATTTATTGCTCTATCCAATTAATGTTAATGACCACTTTAATGAGTTTGGGTATAAACTTGTTACCAAAATAATATGATAATTTAATTTATTATTATGAATTAATACATTGCCTATTTATTACTTATTTATTATTTGTCTATTGCACATTTATTGCATGTTTGACGATAATTACTTGAAAAAATAATTGTTTAGTGTTGCCAGTAGTGTTTATAATAGTTTTAGCTAAGACTAAAGTATATAGGGTTGTCGCTAAATAATTCAGTGGCCCATAGTTTAATCTATGTTACAATTTGCTTTCAGATGTCAATAAAATGTTGGTATAAAAAATTAGGTACATCATTTATGGAATTAAGTTGTCACACAATTGAAGGAATACCCATCGTTACGCTGTCTGGCAGTTTAGTCAGTGTGGAGACACCATTGGTTCGACAAAAACTTAATACTATCATTGGTATACAATCTCCTTATTTGATTTTTGATTTGTCTCGTTTAAATTTTGTAGATGCCCGTGGTCTATCAGTATTAGTATCGGCGTTAAAAATGGCGCAAAAATACGGTGGTGAAGTATTATTACTCAATCCCACGCCGGTAGTTCGTGCGTTGATTGAATTGACCCGTTTACAACAAATGTTTAGGATTTATGCCGACGAAACTTCTGCCATTAAACACTGTCGGCAAGTTTCTTATCAGGTAGCTTCCTAAAAATTCTAAAATCTAAAGATAACAGAATAAAGATTAGGCTATGTTGAAACAGTTAGATTTAACATGCAGATTTATTCAGATAGGAATGTTATTAGGAGGATTGCTCAACGGTTGTATGTCCCAACCACCGCTACCTACTAATCTAAGGTTACCCACTCCACGTCCCCCAGTGGCGTTAACTCAGCCTCAACCTCTCATTGATTTTCAAACCACGGTGTCAGCGGATGAGCACAATTACCAACTAGGTGCCGGTGATGAAATTACGATTGAGGTTTGGGGACATTCTGAATTATCGGGCAAACATTTGGTGGGGCCAGACGGTAAAATCACTTTGCCGCTGGTGGGTCCGTTTCGCATGACTGGTCTGACACGAGAACAATCCGCTCAAATGGTGACCGCTAAATTAAGTCCCTACTATACTAATTTATCGACCATACTACGAGTGGACCGCTATGCCTCTAATCGTATTTTGGTCTTGGGACGAGTGGCGCATCCTGGGGAAGTTCAATTTGGTATGACTGCGCCTACCTTGTTGGAAGCAATTTCATTGGCTGGCGGTTTTGCGCAGGCCAACGGTTTAGAAAGCACTGACAGTTTACCTTTTACGCGCTGTGCGGTTTTTCGTGGTCGTGACCAGGTAGTGTGGGTGGAATTAGAACCTTTATTCACCGGCAAAGATTTATCGCTAAATTTAAAATTACAACGCAATGATATTGTTTATATTCCAGAATTGGAGGAAAGATTAGTATATGTATTAGGAGAAGTACATCGCCCTGGTGCTTATCGATTAACTCCCAGTATGTCGTTTATGGAAGCCTTAGCTAAAGCGGGGGGACCTACGATTGATGCGGCTCCAGATCGAATGAATTTAATTCGTCCGCAAGACAATCTCAATCAGTCTCTGGCCTTAAGTCAACTGATTTCTCCCAATAAAAAACTAAATGTAGGTTTACAAGAAGGAGATGTCATCTATATTCCTACCAATACGATTGCTAAAATCAATTATGCCGTCCGCTTTCTTAGTCCATTTAGCACGATCTTAGGAATCTATGCGGATATTGAATCCGTTCGTGCCGACCGGCAACAGCGATCGTTGGATAAAAAGGAAGAACAGCTAGGAGCACAAGAGTCGGCCATTGCTACTGAAAAATCGGCGATTGAACAAGAAAAAGCGGCCAATTCGGGTTTAGAATAACCGGCTGTACTTCCCCACAGCCCCGCCTCTCCCTTCGGGTGCAGAGAGAAAACTACTGGTCTCACCATTACTCCATTCTTCCTTTGGGAGAGAAGCCAGGGGTCAATGCCATTAAGTTAAGCTAATGCCACGGCATTGGAGTCCAAATCTTCAGATTTGGAAATGCCGTCTCACCTTGACTGGTCTCGTCCAAAGCTGAAGGTTTGGACTCCAACTCGGCTTAACTTAATGGCAGTGAGGCCAGGGGTGAGAGCGGCCGAATAATTTAACCAAATCAACAATAAATATCATGGATGCTTCTGTAACTACCTCTCCTGCTGAGATTCAATCCATCCCTACCGGTCGTTCTAATCCTCTGGTTAGTTTGAAACAACATAAGTGGTTGGCTCTATTTATTATGTTTTTGATAACGGCGATCGGCGTTCCAATGGCCATGTTGCTAGGCAAAGTCACTTATACCACCATGGCAGTAATACTGGTATCGCCGCAATTTATTCCCAATTTGGATAGCGAAAAAGGGATGGATCTAGATCGCACCACTTATCAGCTATATATAGAACGACAAAAACGCATAATCACCCGTCAAGATGTCTTGAAAGAAGTGTTGCAACGTCCAGAAATTCGTGCGGCTTGGCTACACCTGGATGAAACGGAAGAACTGGGTTTGTTACGGTTGGCCAGTGCCTTAACGGTCGGAAATAGTCGTGGTAGTCCATTTATCAGTATTGCCATTCTTAATAATCGAGGTGAGGGTTTAAAAGAGGTTCTCAATACTGTCGTAGAAGTTTATCTGCGAAAATCACAAGAAGAAAATTTATACGGTAGTGATGAACGCATTGCCGTGTTACAGCAACGACGAGACGAGTTATTGGAATTGATTTCACAACGCCAAAAGATAAAAAACCAAATTGCGGAAGAATTAGGAGTGACTACTTTCAATGAAGGCAATTTGAATCCTTATGATAATATTTTGATTGAAAGTACCCAAGCTCAAATTCAATCGCGACGGCAACGAGTCGAAGCGGAAACTCGGTTTCGCTCTTTGACTGAGGGAAAATCTGGGGAGACCCTATTAGATACTCAAGTTCGTGAACTGATCGCCGCCGATTCGGTCCTCCAAAATTTTAAAACTCGACTGATTGAACAAAAAACCACGTTGTTAACTCAACTCATTGGCTTAACGCCACAACATCCCACTCGGCAACGAGCCGAACAAGAAATTGCTAAAATTGACCGGGATATAGAACAAGCCACGGCTAGTTTAAGCGAGGAGATTCGAAACCGTTTATTGGAACAAGCCCGGGCCGAAGTTTACAAAGCGCAACAGTTAGAAGATGCCTTGTCCCTGGAGTTAAAAACCCAACGCGAACAAGCCAACCACTACTCTACTTTATATAACCGCGCCTTAACCTTCAGTCGTGAAATTGAACGGGCCTATCAACAATTGGATAAAATTGATCAACGAGTGGATTTTCTCACCATTGAAGCCTCCGCACCAGGTTTTGTCCGCCTAGATACCCCCGCCGGCGAACCCATGATGAGTGGCGGTCGTAAAAAAATCTTGTTTATTTTCATAGTGATGGGATTTGGATTAGGAGTCATGGTGCCATTTTTGGTGGACCTATTAGATCGACGCATTCGCACCCCAGCCGAAATACATAAACTTTTGGGGTTTGCACCCATGGCGTGGATTTTGGAACGTGATAATCCTGACACCGAACAATTAGCGCTGGATTACCTGCGGCGATTAGCACTGGCATTAGCCAGAGAATGGCAAACTAATCGTACTCACTATTTTGTCTTAACCGCGGTTAAACCGGCTGGTGGTACGACGACCTTAACTTTGGAATTAGCCCGAACTCTTAACGAATTGGGGATCCGAACCTTGGCGATGGAACTTAATGCGTTTAAGCCGGATTTACGTTATCAAAGCACTCCTCCAGGGCGCAGTGGCGTAGCAACTTTATTGAGTCCAACGGCTCCCAAAAATTTGGCTCCGGAAACTTTAATCGTTTCCGCGACCGCTCAATTACCGGCTCGATTACCAATTGGTGAAACTCCGAGTCGTCACTTGGCTTCTTACGGTAAATTATCTCCTTTGCTCCAACAACTCAGTACCAAGTACGATTTAATTTTGATAGACACTCCCCCGGTGCTATTGTCAGCCGATGCTGAATTATTAGCAGAAATTGCGGGAGGTGTATTATTGGTGGTAGAAGCGGGTCACATTACGCCGGCCGAATTAAAACGTGCGGCTCAGTCGGTAGAACGATTAAATCCGCCAGTAGTGGGAGTGATTCTAAATCGGCTTAAAGTTTATCCAAAGGACGGCTATTTCGCTGAACAGTTGAAAGAATATTCGACCGGAGCTAAATTACCTCCTCATTGGGTTAAACGTTGGTTGTGGGGGTAACCAGCCAAGACTGGTCACCCACATTTCAGCACTACCAAATTTTCGGGTAGTCCCTCCAAACTAATAGAGGTATTAAAATTCAATGGGTTATCAACGGTCAAAGTTTCCTAAGCCTTCCAGGCTTAGGAAACTTAAGTTGACCCCAGGTTTCCTAAGCCTCGACGGCTTAGGAAACTTAGAACCAGTGAAGTTTAGAAACGTTAGCTCCTAGATTTTAATACCTCCATCAGTTGGTAGGGACTACCAATTTTCAGTAATGAGGACTATGAAACTAATCATTGTTCATCAGAAAATTATACTAATCATACTAATCATAGTTCAGACCTTTCGCCCACATTTCAGCACTACCAAATTTTCAAAACCAAATTTTCAAACTAAATTAGAGATAAAACTATGCCTCGTTACCACCTAACGTCACTCAATTTCCGTTTAATCTTAGGTCTACTCCTCGTTATAGGAATGCTCATTCTATTCAAATCAGATTGGCTCCCACCGGTCCTAACGCCTTCTCATCTGCCTACCCAGGAATGGTTAACCTTGTCAGGACATCAAGCTCCAGTTTGGTCAGTAGCGTTTAGTCCAGATAATCAATGGTTGGCTTCAGCCAGTCAAGACCAAACGGTTAAGTTATGGGAAGTCAAGTCGGGTAAATTATTGCGGACTTATAATGGTCATCACGATGCGGTATTTGCGGTTGCTTTTAGCCCAGATCAGCAATTGTTAGCTTCTGTCAGTTGGGATAAAACTATCAAATTATGGAAAGTCGCCACTGGTAAAGAATATCATACCTGGTCTAACGAACAAAACATTAATGCACTAGCTTTTAGTCCTCAAGGAGACTTATTGGCCACCGGTGGTTGGGATAACACGATTCAGTTATGGCAAATTCACAGCGGTAAATTGTACCAAACTCTCACCGGTCATCAAGATGCGATTTGGGCTTTAGCATTTAGTCCTGATGGTGACTTATTGGCTTCCGCCAGTTATGATAAAACTATCAAATTGTGGCAGATGAGTGATGGACCATTGTTATATACTTTAAGTAAACATCAAGACTCGGTATTTGCAGTCACTTTTAGCCCAGATGGACAGTACCTTGCTTCTGCCAGCCATGATAAATCTTTTAAGATTTGGGACGTTGAAGCCGGAAAATCTTTATTGACCTTGAAAGATTATAATTACTCCATTTTTTCCTTAGCTTTTAGTACGGATGGTAAGTTATTAGTGGCAGGTGCTGATGACAGCACTATTACTGTTTGGGGAATGACGGATAATCAACTGTTGGCTACTTTGAAAGGCCACCAAGGTCCTGTTTATTCAGTGGCCTTTAGCTCTGATGGAAAATTATTGGCTTCAGGTAGTGCCGATAAAACTATAAAACTATGGCGTTAGTATTAACACAAAAACACGTTTTAGATGGAGTTTCGCTCAGTCCAATCTACGTCTTATTAGTAATATATACGTCATATAAGATGATTGTATAAATTTTTGCATATCGGTTTTTAATTTTTTATAATGTTAATTGCAGTTACCATTATTTTTTGAAATTTTGTGTATTTCTTACCTTTTGTTAATGGCACAAATACTGCAAACAACGCTATAATTAAGTAGAGAAGAAGTTATTACAATTATCAATTAGCTTCTTAATTTATAAATTTAATTGAACCTTTGATAGGAGAAACTTTATGAACATTTTAGGTCGTGAATTTGTCACTGAGCAAATGCCTGATGGATGGGTTATTTGTGAAAAAATAATAGATGGGGTACTGGGCATTGTGGACAATTCTTGTGCTACCAGAAGACAAGCAGCTACTAAACTAAACATTTTAAACGATAGTTTAGTCAGTGATTGCCAAAAGCTAGGGTTTACCCCTGAACAATATTGGCAAAACTGTGGGGGCAAACTTTCTCACATTTAGTAAAATTATAGGGCAGGCAGTATATTATAACAACAAAGTAAATGTGCGACACCAGGGAGAGTCGGAGGATTAAGGGAAGGGAGAATGAAATACAAATACTGTGCTGGAGCGGGTGATGGGAATCGAACCCACGCCATCAGCTTGGGAAGCTGAGGTTCTGCCATTGAACTACACCCGCCTGAAAATAGATTCAAAACTATAAAATATTTCAAAACTAAAGTCAAGCACGAAATAAAACGCTAAACTATTTTCGTATAGCTAATTTTATTTATAATGTTAACGATTATAAGTTGCTGTTTAAACCAGTTTTTTAGTTTTAGCTAGTCGGGTGCGATTCTCATATACTTTTTTGAACTTGCCAATCTCAGGTTATTACAATATTGTAACAATTTACCTAACTACGTCACTAATTACACTCACCATGCACATTCTCTTGAATGGAGACACTCAGTCATTGACTGACCATTGCACTGTTGCCGCTTTAATTAAACAATTAAATTTAGAAAATAAGCGGTTAGCGGTCGAAGTCAATCTCAATATTGTTCCCAGAGGACAGTTTGACACTTATATTCTCAAAACCGGCGATAAAATTGAAATTGTTCAAGCCATTGGTGGCGGCTAAAAATTTTCACTTCTCAAACTTGATTTGCACACTTCTCCAAAAGTAAGTACTGAAGCAGAAATTTTCTCGTATGTTCTTTCGCCCCTCTCCCTACGAGTTTAGGGAACTTTGGCGGTTTCTAGGTTTCCTAAACCTTTAAGGTTTAGGAAACCTTAACCGTTGATAACTCATTGAATGTTAACACCTCCATTGGTTTGGAGGAACTGCTCCTTGGGTAGTGAAAGTAAAGTGTTCATGAAGTGAGATCTACGAGGTCTTTGAGACCTCGTAGGTCTGGCCAAACGTTTCCTCACTATCGAAAATCTTACCTCGGACCGATTACTAAATCGGCGTGGTTTCTCCTTCCCCATAGTATAATAAAATTATTTAATAATCAAATAGTTGTAATGAGTTATTTAGATTTTTCCATCCCGCTGGGGAGAGGAAAACCAAATAACTTGAACCTCGAGTTGTAATTGCCCCTACCAAAATGGACCATCTATTTATTGGTGGTTCCTAACTTGAACCTCGAGTCCAAAGATTAACTCGATAAGGATTAACTCGATGATGTTTTATAAAAACACCTCCATCGGTTTGGTATGGCCACCAAGGAGATTCAGAGGAAAGCAATGGAGGAGATGGTATCGAAGATTTGTTAGGTTTGACCTAGGAATAATCGGAGTCCAAAACACGTTTTGGACCAAACATTGATCTCAAACGTGTTTTGGTTTACTTAACAACAAGGATATTGACTGGTAACCACACCCTTCTTACTTAATCGAGGAGAAGGAGGCTGAATTTAACTGGTGTTGGGGGAAATAAAATGATCAAATAAATACTTTCTCCAGGAAGATTATTTATTACCGTGCAATGCCTTGACTGCGCCTTCAGGATCATTTTTGAAGATAGTCAACAAGGCCCGTGCAGGACCATTCAAGGTCCGATGTCCTTGCTCCCAACCTTCCAAAGTGCGTTTACTAATACATAATAAAGCGGCAAACTCTCGTTGAGACAGACCAACTTTTTCTCGAATGGCCTTGATATCAGCACCTGTTTGAACAAACTGACGAATGGTGGGCATTTCTTGAGCTGTAGTATGTGACAAACCGATTTTCTCTCGTATAGCTTTGATGTCAACTCCGGTGGAAACAAATTCATGTAATGACGTTATTTCGTCTCGTCCTGTTTTAGCGCCGTCATGGATGACTTCCGCCACTTCTCTTTCATTGCTCATCGTGTGATTCATTGTTGTTTACTCCTTAATTTAATTTAAGTGGTGAGGCAACTTGTGCAAAGTTTAACTTATAAATGGCACTTTTCATAGCTGGTATGACAGTCACTTCTTTCTAAAGTTTAGACGGTCAATTTCTTTTTTTTATCTTTTCCCTGATTCAGTGGCTTAAAAAATCAACTTAAGCAAAACAATAAATTAATTGAATTATGTGAATTAAGCAAATTAAGATTCAGACGGAAAATGACAATTAAGAGCTTATTACTGAGGTGTCCCCCTACTATAATCAATAATCAGTGACTACCAAGGGTAATCATTTCAAAAAAGATAAATAATTTTTATAAATTTATAAACAACTCCTAACTTCTTCAATAAAAGACTATTTCAATAAAAGACCATAAGTTATCATCATTAAAAATAAATTAATTCTAAATTTATAGAATATTTATTGACACTTTATATAACACTATAAATAACAAAGAGTTATAGAGTGTGCTTGACTCTATCAATTTTTTTTGTCATCTTAATGAAAAGATTAGCAGAATTAATTTAAAATTAATTTTGTATTATACCGCAAACGGTTATAAAATACAAGAATACTTTAATTTATTTTTTAAATTTTCTAAAAATAAAAACACAAATAAAAGTCAGGTACTTTTTTTGCCTTTCCAGTTGTAATATTAGTTAAATCCAACCAAATCGCTTGATTTATTACTCACTGTCGTTATTGATATGCCCTCGTTTTAACAACTATTTGGTCTGTTGAAAAATCTTAAGTGATGGTGATATGGCGATATAGATATTATGATATGAAATCATTGTTTACTTAGTTTATACGTGTTGCTTAAAAATTTTCAATCAAATTTTAATTTTACAAAGAGGAGAGAGTGAAGAGGGTGTCGACGACTTTCACCATAATTTAAACATAATGCCTAAAACCACTGTTTCAGGAGATTTTAATAAGTGTGGTATCACAACCATGATTAACATAAAACTTCATATTTTCACGCTAAGTTTTATTATTTTTTCTGTACTTACTGCTTGTTCGAGTAATCCACCGGCGAAATTGCCGAATAAACCGATTGCGGTGCCATTGGCTCCTGCTAGTCGTACTGTCGCTTACAAACTGCATAATTTAGCCAGTCAAGTTGCCTACAAGTATGGTATTGATAAGCGATTGTTTCATGCTTTAATTACTCAGGAATCCGCCTGGAATCCTTATGCAATCTCCAGTAAGGGCGCCTTGGGATTGACTCAAATTATGCCTTATACTGGTAAATCGGAATGTGGTTTGGATACCAGAGTATTAATTGAACCGGAGCATAATCTTCATTGTGGTGCTTATTATCTAAGTAAGTTACTCCGACGATTTAATGATGTGGAATTAGCATTAGCCGCCTATAACAGTGGTGAAACTCGTGTCGCTCGCTTAGGCCGGATCCCACGCATTCGTGAAACTGAGCGTTACGTCCAACAAATTATGAAGACTTGGCGCGGCTGGTAAATAAATGAATGGTAAAGCGATAACTCAATAACTCAATGCTTTCGCCAGCATCGATAGCATCGATACTGTGTTATTACTACTACTATAGTGTGCTTCCTAATTATCAGTATGTTAAACACCTCCTACCCCTCCTTGAGTAAGGGGAGGAAAAAGAGGGGTGTAAGTCCTATACACCTTGGTCATTATCTTTCTCCTCACCGCCTTTATTTATCATGATATCGAATGGCATAACCAAATAAGTAAGTAAACAGCGGTACCCCTAAAATAAGTCCCCAAAAGTGAAATAATTTGCCCCCGATAGTGATAATAATCAAAACAATCACCGGATTAATTCGCAAACGATGACCATAAATTTCTGGGTTTAAGACGTATGCCTCAATCATGTGAATAACGGTAATCATCAAAATCGCCATCAGCATTAGATTAAAACCTGAGATTTGCAATGCAATCAGACACAGAGGAATCGAACTAATAAACACGCCGGCCACCGGAATAAAACTGGTTAAAAACACGATGACTGACAAAAACGCTACATGCTCTCCCAAGTCTAGTAGATAAACTATCCCTATCGCGGTCAATATGGTGTTGACCATGGCGATGATGAATTGTGCCTCAAAGGCTTCTCCAAGCACTCGACAAAAATCGCGGATGCTGTCTGCCACTTCCACATAGAAAAATTGTAATTTAGTATGTTCCAATTCGGCAATACTGGCAGTTAATTTGGGTAAGTCTAACACAATCAAAAATGAAAATAGGAGTGCCAATAAAAAAGTGGCAATAATCGATACCATCATGGAAGCCACGCTGGTCCCTACATTAGCTAGATTGTCTAGTAGCAATTTCAGAAATTTCTGACCGGAAACTTCTTCCCCAAGTCCAAAAAATTGGCTGAGTAAGGACACGCTGGGCGAATATTCCAAACGCCATTTTTTCGGATCATGATTATTGGCATTATCATTTGCCTGAAAATCTTTAGCTTTTGGCACTAATTCAGACACCGAAGGATATTTAGCCGTCAATTTTAACAATTCTAAATCTATCACATAGACATAACTGGTAAATTGACTAACAAAACCTTTAGTTTGAGTAGCTACCCGTGGTGCCAAAAATAGGCTTAACGTCACAATGGCACTCAAAAATACAATGCCAACTAAAATCACCCGCAGGGTCCGGTTTTTGAGATAAGGGGCGAATCGATTAACGCCATTAGTTTGAATATAAGAAAACACAAAAGTGAGGAAAACTAGGGGGAAAAAGGAGCGAAACATATATAGTATGCCAAACAACAATCCCCACACTAGCAATCTAGCCGAAAATGGAAATAATCGATCCCACGATTGTGGTAAATCAAAAGAATGCGTATTATTCACAATTTGCGTTGTCATAATCTGAAGTAACAATATAGAAAGTAAAAATTAAGCTTAAATTCAAAATTTAAAACCTCATTCATTAAAAATTTGAGGATTTTTCCTACTTATCACTGATAATTACTATCTGTATTTAGGTGAGTAAATATATAACCTATTGATTTATAATCAAATATCATATCGCATCACACCCACTGCATAAATTCTAACTATATTAAACCTTAAATAATGATTTCGTCAATTCATCTTGATAATGGGATTACTTTTGAAATAAATCAAGCGCAACGCCAAAAATGAAATTTTGCAATCATTACCAAGAGGTTTTTTAGCGAGAGCTATTATTTTTTACCCTTGTTATGATTTCGTTAATTCATTTAGATAACGTAATCATTTTAAGATAAATTTGCCACGCCAAAATGACATTTACCAACCATTACCATGATGTTCTTTACCGAAAGTTATTATTTTGTTAGTTTACCCTTACTATTATTTATTGAACTACTAGGGTTGATCGGTGCCATTCATGCCATTATGAGTGCTCGCTCTTCCCAAGGTGCCATTGCTTGGGCGATTTCATTGGTTACTTTTCCCTATATTACGGTGCCGCTATATTTAATGCTGGGAGGCAACCGTTTTCGTGGTTATGCCGAAATTTATCGCACCATAGATGTACAATATGACCGTTTTATTCAACTGGCGTTTTGTGAAATCAATAATCGTTTTCCGGCAAATCTCCCTCAATCATTAACACTGTTACCAAAATCCGCCAAGTTTTTAGGAGTCACTTTTACTTCGGGCAATCTCGCTCAACTATTGATTAATGGTGAGCAAACTTATCAACAAATTTTAGCCGCCATTGCCCAAGCTACTCATTATATCCTCATTCAATTTTATATAGTACGAGATGACGAGATTGGCAATGAAATCAAAAACGCATTATTGAAAAAAGTACAACAACAAGTTCAAGTTTATTTTATCTATGATGAAATTGGCTCACACAACTTGTCCGATAGATATTTACAGGAATTAGACGAAGGAGGAGTGTTGATAACGGCTTTTCATAGCAATAAAAGTAGTCGTTTTCAAGTTAACTTTCGTAATCATCGAAAAATTGTCGTCATCGATGGTAAAACGGCTTTTGTAGGCGGTTTAAATATCGGGGATGAATATTTAGGTAAGTGTCCAGAAATAGGCCATTGGCGAGATACTCATTTACAGCTACAAGGCCCCGCGGTGCAACAGCTTCAACTCATTTTTCTTAAAGACTGGTACTGGGCCGTTGGCGATTTACCTGAATTATGTTGGGAGGTCGAAACCCACGCTGACCACCAGGCTTCGGTATTAATCTTACCCAGTGGCCCGGCGGATGAAATGTCTAATTGCACCTTATTCTTCGTCAGCGTTTTCAACTCGGCCAAGCAACGTTTGTGGATTGCCAGTCCATACTTTGTACCCGACGACGTGTTGGTCGTAGCATTACAAATGGCGGCGCTACGCGGCGTGGATGTACGCATTCTCATACCAGAAAAGGCGGACCATCGTTTGGTGCAATTAGCTTCTTACTCTTATTATGGTGAAATGCTCTCGGTAGGAGTCAAACTTTATCGTTACCATGCCGGTTTTATGCACCAAAAAGTTATTTTAGTCGATGAAGTCATGGCCAGTATTGGTACGGTTAATTTAGACAATCGCTCCTTCAAACTGAATTTTGAAGTTACGGCCTTTGTGATAGAGCCGACCTTAGTCAAGGGAGTGGCAAACATGTTATTGGCAGATTTTGCCGCGGCGCACTTGGTCAATCGGTTTGAAACGAAAGAGCACTCGTTTTGGCAACAACTCGCCATCAAATTATCGCGACTACTGTCACCATTGTTATAGCAGACGTAGGATGCGTTAGGCACGTCTTTTTGTGCCGTAACGCACCTTTTCCTTTGTTGAGAATGGTGCGTTACGCTATCGCTAACGCACCCTACGCATTACTACGCTCTTTAAGTAAGCGTAGGGTGCGTTAGGCACGTCTTTTTGTGCCGTAACGCACCTTTTCCTTCTCATTTTCTCACTTACTTTTTGAAAATGGTGCGTTACGCTATCGCTAACGCACCCTACGCATTACTATGCTCGTTAAGCAAGCGTAGGGTGCGTTAGGCACGTCTTGTTGTGCCGTAACGCACCTTTTCCTTCCTCATGTTCTCACTTACTTTTTGAAAATGGTGCGTTACTATCGCTAACGCACCCTACGCATTACTACGCTCATTAAGTAAGCGTAGGGTGCGTTAGGCACGTCTTTTTGTGCCGTAACGCACCTTTTCCTTCCTTATTTTCTCACTTACTTTTTGAAAAGGGTGTGTTACGCTATCGCTAACGCACCCTACGCATTACGCTTTTTAAGGAGTGGCAGGAAAATTGAGTCAAATATATATTTGTTTAACTTAATAATATCTATGATTATTTTACCAATTTAGCCAAATTTATACTTGCAAAATAAAGAGTATATAGTATATAATGGGTTTTTACCATCCTCTCCTCTTTTATCGAGGGACCAACCCCCTAAAGGTGTTTTAAAGGCTTAGGGTTTTCATTGAAATGTTAGCGTTAACGGAGAAAATTAATGACCTTATCTCAACCCACTATAATTAGCTTACTACTACTCATTATTAGCCAACTAACAAGCTGTGCTACCACGGAAACTCATCCTCAATCCCATGCAACCGCTACTGCTGCGCCAAAATCTAAAGCGGCACCGACCACGGCACCGTTAACCGCTTTGGCCAAGTTACCTCCTCTGAAACTCGACGTGAAGGACCTGTTGCCACTACAAAAAGTAGTGGTAGAACTGTATGATAAAAATGGCAAAAGTAACGGTGCCGGAGTAATTATAGCGACTTTAAATAATGCCGCTTATATTCTTACTTTAGCACATTTAGTAAAAAATTTGCCACAACCTCGCGTCAATATTTTTTATCATGGCGACCACCTCGCTAAAGTGGTTAACCTCAACGAATCATCTAATTTAGCTCTGCTAAAAGTTGACAGTGGCAAGTGGAATAATTTTTCAGTACCTGTGTATTGGTCCTATGAGATTAACTTAAGCAAATCTACCACCGACATTTTAACCATAGGGTTTCCGCAAAATGATAAACCCTGGTTGCCAGAGCCGCTCACTTATAATAGTACCAAAAACCACAATTTACTCTTTGCCGGTAATAACATCGATGCCGGTCATGCCGGTGCGCCGGTATTTCACGGTCAAGCCCTGGTCGGTCTAATCGCTGGCAGTTCAGATTGGGTCTATGTCATTTCACCTAAAGTTATCAATACCTTTATTCAAGCGATTATTCCTGAAGGACGAGACATTATTGCACAAAATAATCAGCGACAACCGCCTAAATTACCCGCGCCGGTGGTGACCGCAGTCTCTGCTCCTCCCAAAACCTCATTATCGGCCGTCACCACCAAAACGGTTACTACCAAACCTGCGAGTACCGACACTAGCTCTAAGCCGGTGACTATCACACCCCCGAAGTCGGCGGCACCAGCCAAAGAGGTAGCTACCGCCAAGCCGGCGATTGCTGAGTCCAAATCACCGTCACCAGTAGTCACCACCAAAACGGCTACTACCCCACCGGCCAAACTGGCGAGTACCAAGACTACCCCTAAACCGGTGAGCATCACACCGCCTAAACCGTCTGCTCCAGCCTCAGTGATAGTGGCTCCACCGTCTATGGCGGTAACTCCAGTGGTGCCCATTCCTAAAAATACCGGGGCGGCCCCAGTAACCACCTCTTCTGGTAATCCTGCTACCTCGGCCTCATTAGTCAGCCCATTGTATGAAGCCACCATAAAATCTTTGCGAGAACCATCCTTTGGCTTATCCATGAAAGCACCCACTCCAGGTGCCGCGGTCGCCACCAAAGTTCCTCTTCCCACCAAAGTTCCTCTGCCACGTAGCGGTCCTGTCACCACCCCTACGGTGGCCAAATCGAGACTCGTACCCCTGCCTCCTAGCAAAGTACCGGACCTACTTCCACCAACGTTGCTAACTCCTCCAGCGCTACCGTCACCAACGATGAATCCGACGACGACGACTGTTTCCAGCTCCGGTAATCCGGAGTCGACGCTACTAAATGCTTTATGCAAAGCCTTAGCTGCTAATGACTTATCAACTTTTCGTCAAGAGGCCATGGCTCTTCCCAAAAATAGCAATTTATCATATTTAGCCAGTAACGTCATTCAGGCCGCTTCGATTCAAAACCAACAAGTGGTGTTAGAACACTCGTTAAAATTTTTATTCGAAGCATTTTCCATGACGAAACAAGATCCAAAATCTAACTGTAGTTCATTGTTGTTAAAAGTAAAAGCCGAAGAACTGGAGGTATTTAAAGCGAGCGGGAAACGGTAATGCGGATTTAGATTTGACAACTCTTCGAGAGTTGTCAAATCTGAGACTACGGCGGATTTAGATTTGACAACTCTTCGAGAGTTGTCAAATCTGAGACTACGGCGGA
>DZAL01000015.1:0-5978 GCA_022729575.1 Thiomargarita sp. | reverse complement strand
TTTAGATTTGACAACTCTTCGAGAGTTGTCAAATCTGGGATTACGAGAGTTATCAAATCGTTGGATTCATTTCTCAATCACGGCATTAATCGTCTGCTTTTCATTGAATACCACTGTCCCTTCCGGTAAACGATAACCAAAATAGATTCTTAAACTACCCTCAGCTACTAATTTGCCGCTATACATCTTAACCACCATCTCCTCTGGTAATTTAATCGCCGACTTAAACGATTCTAATTCATGGATTTTACCATTCCACCGTTGATAATTACCCATATTGTCCAACATGTAATACAATTCATTGGTCGAATTAGGCAATAGATAACCTGCCACGACTACAATATCAGCCGTTTGTCCAAGGTGATTACTATCGGTTTTAATCACGCCTTCGATAGCCAGCGTATCCTCCAAGGTTAACACCACTTCCGGTTCAAAGTTGCCCTCATTAGTGGCAATGCCACCGTAAAACACCGCATCCGTATCTACGCTGAAACCCGTCGCATCAAAGGCACCCCCAAAGCCTAAACTCGGAAAATCCGGCATTTGCGGTTTAACCTGCACGGTGCTAGTATTGACCACCTTGGCATCTGCTGACCATTGCGCAACGACCGTGTATTCTCCTTCTTCAGTCAGACCTTCTACTTGAGTGCTCACTTGCCCTTGCGTATCAGTTTTGTCCTGTGGTGGCGATAAATTGCTACCAATCACTTCACCAGTGGGTAATTTAAGCGTAAAGTTGATCAGATAATCGGCCAATGAATTTCCAAACGCATCGGTTAATCTAAATGTGATAGGTTCAGAAGCCACCCCCACCTTGAGAATTTGCTTCCCGCCACTACTTTCAACTAAGGAGGCCGGTGGCCCTGCTACTACAATCACATAAGTGCTGGCAAATTGAGTGCTATCGTTGATTAAACTGGCGGTGATGGTATAAATTCCTATTTCTGGAGTCGCATTTAGTCGTGTGGAGACTTGGCCGGAATGGTCGATATTCGCTAACATGGTCGATAAACCATTAGTAATCGTCTCACTGCTGGGTCCCACCAAACTGAATTTGACTTTAATCTGGGTGTTAAGATTAGTGGTGGTGCCCGTGTCAGGATTACCAGTGTCATCCAGCACTTTGAAAATTATATCATTAGAAGCGGTGCCCGCCGAAATTTCTTGACTGCCTCCTGTTACTAGAGTAACCGCGGCTAATACGGAAGAATTTAGAGAATAAAGGAGATAAAATCCTACCACATAAATGAGCTGGTGCCAGTTCCAGTTTGCATTTCTAGTGATGAACATAATGATGACCTCTTAATTTTAAAAAGTTTAATTAATACCTAACCCTACGCACCACCCCCCTAGCCCCTCCTGGCTAAGGCGGGGAATCTCGCCTGCGAGGCCGGTGGTGCTTACTCCCCGCCTTACTAAGGAGGGGCAGAGAGTGGTTATTTAAACCGCTCGTAACTTCTCAGGCGTATCTATATCCCACAACACCCCTTTATCGTTACAAGCGAATAAAGTCAGTTGTGAACGATATTGCTGTAAAATTTGCCAAGCCCCATTATCACCTTCCAACCGCCTTAATTGAGGACCGAATAAATGATGAAAGCCTACCGGATGTCCGCGTTGTCCTTGATATTGTGGTGCCACAATCATCGTATTTTGGTGTAATAACGCCACCACTTGTGCTACGGTAAAAGGTTGAATAAACGGCATATCTGCCAGTGCAATCACCCATCCTTGAGCTTGGGCGCTGGCGGTTACCCCACAGGCAATACTGGCCCCCATACCATTGACCGCTTCTTGACAGAGGATAATCTCGATGGGTTCTTGCGCTAATAAATCAATTAACCGAGTAGCCTCGGGTCGCACCACTACCAAAACTCGACTAATGGCCGTTTTTAAAATTCGCGCCGACGTAATCGCCATCGGAGTCCCATCTGGTAGCGGGTGCAGTAATTTATCGCTACCAAAACGGCTACTACAACCAGCCGCGAGTAAAATGCCTACAGTGTTATCCAGTACGACCATCGGGGTCTCACCTCAATTAGGAATTAGGAGCATTAAGGAGAGTAGGTGGAAGTGGATTTAGATATTTGGTGGCAGTCATTTCGGCCAAAATGGAGAGTGCAATTTCCGCTGGATTTTTGCCACCAATGGGCAAACCTACTGGCGCGTGAAGACGAGTTAATGCCTCGTCGGTGAGTCCCATTTGGCGTAAACGGGTACGACGATTGAGACTGGTGGTCTTAGAGCCGAGCGCACCGATATAAAACGCTGGTGAGTTTAATGCTTCTAATAGTGCCAGGTCATCTAATTTGGAGTCATGGGTTAACGTGACCACGGCACTACGCGAGTCTTGAATTAAACTGTTAACAGCATCATCGGGCATGTCAGACCGCACCGTGACCCCGGCGACTGACCAAGTGCTAGTGTATTCGACACGCGGATCACAAACCAGGACCTGATAATTTAACGCTAAGGCAAATTCCGCCAAGTAACGAGAAATTTGACCCGCACCGATAATCAATAATTGCCACTGTGGCCCAAATACGCAAGTTAACTGGCGGCCATCATCATACTGTACAGCGGTTTCTGGCACCACCGTTGGCCAAGTGACTTGACCACTGCTAATATCTAATTGACGAACCACCAATTGACGTTGTTGTAGTGCGAGCACCGCTGGTTTTACCGCCTCTTCCTGAGTCAACGGTTCCAGCACCACCGTTATACCGCCACCACAGGGCAATTGGATGGATGAAATTGGTTTATCATTCGCGCCATATTGTAATAACGTTACCTGGTTAAAACCATCCTTGGTTACTCTAGCTACCAAGTCATCTTCAATACAGCCGCCGGAAACTGAGCCGACAATATCACCTTGTTGACTAATCGCCAATAAAGCTCCAGGCGATCGTGGTGCCTCCCCATGGGTGCTGACGATTGTGACTAAAGCCACTCGTTGACCTTGTGTTAGCCATTGTAATGTATAAGATAAAACTTCTAAGTCAGTGTTAGGCATGTTGATTGACATTGTTGGCCACACGTAAAATGGCCTTTTTAACTCGTGAATAGGTGCCACAACGACAAATATTTCCATTCATGGCTTGAACAATTTGCGCTTCGGTCGGCTTAGGAGTTTTGGTTAACAAGGCCGCCGCACTCATAATCATTCCTGATTGACAATAACCACATTGGGGGACTTGCTCCTCAATCCAAGCCTGTTGTAACGGATGACTCTGGTCGGTGGAGAGTCCTTCAATCGTCGTAATTTTTTTACCTTCTGCTTGTGAAACCGGTAAGCTACAAGAGCGGACCGCTTCACCGTCGATTAACACGGTGCAAGCACCACATTGGGCAATGCCACAACCGAATTTGGTGCCAGTCAGGCTCAGGGTGTCACGTAGTACCCATAACAGCGGCGTGTCGGAAGCAATCTCAATTTCATGCGGGTTGCCGTTAATAGTGAGCTTCATCATGATTGGGTTCCTCTTTTTAGAGTTAAGTTTAAGAAAAAACTGTACAAACCTCTGCCAATTAGTTTAAATTATTATTCACTTTACGCACTACCACCCCCAACCCCTCCTTGGTAAGGAGGGGAGTAGCATCACTGAAATCGCAGTGGATATTCCCCGCCTTAGCAAGGAGGGGCTAGGGGTGGTTGAATTAACCATGCGTAAAGTGAGTTATTATACGAATAGTTTACCATGAAACTCAAAGAAGTTAAAAACTCTTTGAAAAGGCTAGAAATTTTTTAAGAGTTTTTAAAGTCCTTAGAATTTGGAAATAACCATCATACCACGCTATTTTGTTCTAACCAAGGAATATTTTAATTCTTAAACGAGGTTGGGGAAAAGTTTTCCCGAAATATTTAAGTTTGCACAGCTATACTATACTTTAAATTCCTGGAGAGGTGTCATTCGGTCTATGTTACGTTACATTTACAGCCTATTATTTTATCTCCTTTTGCCATTAATTTTACTCCGTCTGATTTGGCGCGGTTTTAGCGCACCTGACTATTGGCAACGGTGGCCGGAGCGTTTTGGTTTTATTAAGGCCAAACCAGTTAATTCAGTTAATCAGGAAGTGATTTGGATTCATGCCGTATCAGTAGGAGAAGTACAAGCCGCCGTACCATTAATTCAAGCCTTACAACAACCATGGCCACCGCCCACCATTTTAGTCACGACGATGACCCCAACGGGGTCACAACGGGTACAAAAACTCTTTGGCGATAAAGTGTGGCATGTTTATTTACCGTATGATTTACCAGATGCGGTCGCCCGATTTTTAAACCGGGTACAACCACGATTAACGATTATTATGGAAACCGAGTTATGGCCTAATTTATTGTTTGCCTGTTATCAGCGACAGATTCCAGTAATTTTAGCCAACGCTCGCTTATCTGCCAATTCTGCTAAAAATTATCAGTATCTAGGACAATGGATGTCGACGATATTAAGTTATATTACCGTGATTGCCGCTCAAACTCAAGTCGATGCCGAACGTTTTCGCCAGTTAGGGGCCAAACCAACGCAAGTGCGGGTAACCGGTAGTATTAAATTTGATTCTCGTTTACCGTCAGATTTATCTGAACAAGTAACCCGCTTACGCCAACAGTGGGGCCAGGCACGGTTAGTCTGGATTGCCGCCAGTACCCATGAAGGAGAAGAGGAAGCAGTTTTAGCGGCGTTAGCGCAGTTAAAACCGGTGTTTAGCAATTTACTGTTGGTCCTGGTCCCACGTCATCCAGAGCGATTTCAACGAGTGGCTCGATTATGCACTCGACAAGGATATAAGATAGTCCGGCGTAGCGAAAATGGTATATGTACAGTTGAAACTGACATTTATCTAGGAGACACGATGGGAGAGTTACCGTTACTATATGCGGCCTGTGCCGTGGCTTTTGTCGGTGGCACTCTGGTACCTGTGGGAGGACATAATTTAATGGAACCGGCGGCAGTCGGGGTGCCGATTATTGTAGGTCCCCAAGTATTTGAATGGGCTGAAATTACTCGACAACTGATAGCAGCCGGTGCAGTACGACAGGTGAATAATGTTAGCGAATTAGTGACTGAGTTAAAATTATTATTGGCGAATCAGACTTTACGTGACGAAATGGGCCGGTGCGGGAAATTATTGGTCGAACAAAACCGGGGCGCGTTAGCACGGTTGTTGGAAATAATTGCTCGGATTTAGAGTTTCTAACTCAACCACCCCCAACCCCTCCTTGGTAAGGAGGGGAGTAAGCACCACTGGAATCACAGGGGATATTCCCCGCCTTAACAAGGAGGGGCTAGGGGTGGTGGTGCGTAAGGTGAGTTACCAATTATTTTGCTAATTTCTCCATCAACGGTAAAATCGTCTGTTGTAGCACGTTAACCTCTAAAGGCCCGGTTTGTTTGTAACGCACGATGCCTTGTTTATCAATCACAAAAGTCTCCGGGGTACCCGTAACTCCCCAGTCCATTCCTACTTGTCCTTTCTCGTCAAAGCCACTGATCAGGTAGGGATCCCCAGTCTGCTCTAGTACCGCCTTGGCCTCAGCGAGTTTATCTTTGTAATTTAACCCATAAATGGAGATTTGTGATTGTTTGGAAAGTTCCATCAATAAAGAATGTTCAGCACGACAAGTCACGCACCAAGAGGCCCAGACATTTAATAATGAGACTTTGCCTAAAAACTCTTGATTATTGAAAGTTTTATTTTGGTCCATCAGTTGGGGTACACTAAACGTTGGGGCTGGTTTATCCAAACGAGTAGAGCCAATGTCGCGCGGATTGAGTCCAAGTCCCATGTATAAAAAAATAGTCAGTACGATAAAAGCGATTAGAGGTAGTAAGTAACGTAGCATACGATTAATATTGGCCAAAGGTAAAAAAGATGGTTTAGAAACTCACCTTACACATAACCACCCCCAGCCCCTCCTTAGCAAGGAGGGGTTGGGGGTGGTTAAAACTCCCCTCCTTAACAAGGAGGGGCTGGGG
>DZAL01000114.1 GCA_022729575.1 Thiomargarita sp. | reverse complement strand
CAGATTTGACAACTTTCGAAAAGTTGTCAAATCTAAAACGAGTCAGATTTGACAACTTTCGAAAAGTTGTCAAATCTAAAATTTGAGTCAGATTTGACAACTTTCGAAAAGTTGTCAAATCTAAAACGAGTCAGATTTGACAACTTTCGAAAAGTTGTCAAATCTAAAACGAGGAGAATTTGTGATGTCCTTGACCGCTCCACAATGGTTAGCCAAAATCCGGGCCTTACCATTACCTACCAAAGTTAAAATTATGAACGTTTGTGGAGGACATGAACGTGCTATCACCCTGGCTGGATTACGTAGCACTTTACCGGCCAATATTGAACTTATTCCAGGGCCCGGCTGTCCGGTCTGTATTTGTCCAGAAGAAGATATTTACGCCGCGATTCAACTGGCACTGAGAGAAAAAGTGATTCTAGTCGCGTTTGGAGATATGTTGCGGGTACCAGTAAACGTGAGTAAATCGGAAATTCGTTCCTTGGAACAAGCTAAAGCCGTTGGGGCGGATATTCGTCCCATTGCGTCACCGCAAGAAGCCTTGCAGATTGCGCAACGTTATCCTACTCAAACGGTCGTATTTTTTGCCGCTGGATTTGAAACCACAACGGCACCGGTAGCGGCTTTATTGGCCCAAGGTCTGCCGTCTAATTTACTCATTTTATTATCAGGTCGCTTGACCTGGCCGGCGGTTGCTATGTTATTAAACAGTGGTCAAGCCTCTTTTCAGGCGTTGATTGCGCCGGGTCATGTGGCCACGGTAATGGGGGCTGACGAATGGAAATTTGTGGTGGAAACTCATCGATTACCGGCCGCGATTGCAGGATTTACGGCCGAAAGTTTATTAGCCGCCATTTATTCCACGTTACGACAATTATTAGAGCAAAATTATTTCCTGGATAATTGCTATCCCCAATTGGTCAAGCCGGCAGGTAATTTAACCGCGAAACGTTGTTTAGCGGAAACAATGAGCGTGGTCGATGCGAATTGGCGCGGGGTGGGTAGCATTGCCGCTTCTGGTTTTAAATTGAAGGATCTTCAACATGATGCACGAATACAACTGCCTGATTATGCCAGTGAGCAACGCCAACGTGGAGGAGAAATGCCGCCAGGGTGTGATTGTGCGAAAGTAGTGTTAGGCAATATTTATCCTAATCAATGTCGATTATATGGTGCTGCTTGTACGCCGCGCAGTCCGGTCGGCCCTTGTATGGTTTCGGATGAGGGGGCTTGTCGAATTTGGTGGGCTGGAGGAGTGAGAAGATGAATACTCTCATCCTCCACGACTACTTTGAATCCCTAGAAGGCGGCGGGCGACTGTGTAGCTTGTTAGCCCAAGGTTTACCCGCTGATTTAGGTTATGGTTTTGCCAAAGCCGGTCATCCTTTTTTAGACTTGCCTGGCACTGTCACCCAACATGATTTACACAGTTTTAGCCGTTTACCCTTATGGCGACAATTCAAACTGACTCAAACCTTTAGCCATCACGCTAAATTTTTACAAACTTATGAGACCGTCATTTACAGTGGATTTTACACACCGTTAGCTATTTCTCATCATCCCCAAGGACGTAATATTTTATATTGCCATACCCCTCCTCGTTTCATTTATGACCAACGTGAATTTTATTTAAAATCATTGCCGGTCTGGTTACGCCCAGCGTTGCAAAGGTTTATTGACTATTTGCAACCACGTTTTGAACAAGCGGTGGCACAAATGGATGTCTTAATTGCTAATTCCAAAACGGTACAACGACGAATTGAGCATTATTTAGGTAAACCGTCAACCATTGTCTATCCTCCTTGCGACACCACCCGGTTTATTTGGCAGGGTCAAGGTGATTATTATCTATCCACGGCGCGGTTGGACCCTCTGAAACGAGTAGATTTGATAGTGCAGGCGTTTTTGACTATGCCAGAAAAACGATTGATAGTGACTTCTGGAGGACCAGAGTTGGAGAAATTAAAACAAATGGTGGGGCGGGCTGATCATATTCAGTTTACCGGCTGGGTGAGCGAGAAGGAATTAACTGAGTTAGTGGGCAATGCGATTGCCATCTTGTATTTACCTAAAGACGAAGATTTTGGCATGTCACCGGTAGAAGCGATGGCCGCTGGTAAACCAGTGATTGGGGTGGCCGAAGGTGGATTGTTAGAAACGATCATTCCAGAAGTCACCGGAGTATTATTGGAACCCGCATTGCAAATGGAAGCGATTACTCAAGCGGTGGCCATGATGACTTCAGCGCGAGCATTGAAAATGCGCCAGGCTTGTGAAACACAGGCGCAATTATTTCGCACGGAAGTGTTTTTGGAAAATTTGCGGCAAGTGATTTAATTTCATAAAATTAAACGCAGATTTGAACACAGATTCTAAACCCAGATTTGACAACTTGTCGAAAGTTGTCAAATCTAAATCCAGATTCTAAACCCAGATTTGACAACTTTTTTAAAGTTGTCAAATCTAAATCCAGATTTGACAACTTGTTTAAAATTTAGCGAAAAATTAATTCCTGGTTTCTGATAAAAACAGTGCTATTATTAAATATTATTAAGGTGTTGATAGTGACAGATTTTAGTCGATCAAAAAACGGTTGATAAACTGAAAATTATCACTTCCAGGCATTAGATTTGGAGGTTAACAACGATTATTTTTTTAGCACCGGAGTCTATAAAATGACACTTGATAGTAGTCGTGATTTAAATTATATTTAAAAATAGATAGTTACCAACAATGGTGCGATTATTGCATTGGACCTATTTACTAATTTTTTATTGGTTAATCCACCTTACGCACCACCACCCCCAACCCCTCCTTGGTAAGGCTACTCTATGCACATAAGTTTGTAACCTGTTGAAATTAAATGTAATTACAAAACGAGGCCAAAAATTATTTCTTTGGTTTATCAATGGCTTAACTGATTTACCATGAACTTGTGTGCATAGAGTAGCCTTGGTAAGGAGGGGGGTACACACTACCGTCACCGCCGGGATACCCCCTCCTTACCAAGGAGGGGTTGGGGGTGGTGGTGTTAACCGTGCGTAAGGTGTGTGATTAATCCACCATAGTTGGTTAGAGGGTTTCAACAGAATATGACTAAAAAAGTGACTAAAAAAATAAAGCCTGAAGAAGAAGTGCGTCCGCTACGAGTGTTAATCGTAGATGATGATCCTGTCATTTTGACCATCTTATCGGCCTGGTTAGAGGAGATAGGTTATGAAATTAAAACCGCGGAAAGTGGTAGTCAAGCGGTGATCTGTTTAAATAATTTTAAACCTCATTTGGTGATTACTGATTTACGTATGGATGGCATGGATGGCATGACGTTACTGAAAGAAATTCAAAGACATAATTCGGTATTGCCGGTGATTATGCTCAGTGGCAGTGCTCAAATTTCGGATGCCGTGTGCGCGGCTCATCAAGGGGTATTTGAGTTTTTAACTAAACCAGTACAACCGGATGATTTATTTCGCAGTGTGCAGTTAGCGTTAACTCATGTGGGTGCTTCAGAAAAAGATGTTGATTTTGCTCCAGAAATTATTCATCAAAGTCATTTAGTGGCAAATTTACTCAAACAAGCGCAACGAGTGGCAAAAACTCGAAGTAGTGTCTGTATTAGAGGCGCCACTGGCACAGGCAAAGAATTGTTGGCGCGGGCGATTCATCGTACCAGTCCACGGCATGATGGAGTCTTTTTGGCCATTAACTGCGGTGCCTTGTCTGAACAATTATTGGAATCGGAATTATTTGGACATGAAAAAGGCGCATTTACTGGTGCCGTGCGTAAAAATATTGGTTTGTTTCAAGCGGCCCATGGCGGTACTTTATTTTTGGACGAGGTGGGAGATATGCCAGCGTCGTTGCAAGTAAAGTTATTGCGAGTATTACAAGAAGGTACGGTCAGGCCGGTAGGAGCGATTGATAGTGTTAATGTGGATGTACGAATTGTGTCAGCGACGCATCAAAATTTGGAAGTGGCAGTAAGACGAGGTGAATTTCGGGAAGATTTATATTATCGGTTAAATGTAATTCCTTTATATATGCCCTCCTTGGCCGAGCGGCGGGAAGATATTCCATTGCTGATTGACCATTTTTTAAATTTATTAGCCGAAAAAGAGGGGACCGAGCCGGCCCGGTTTTCCCCGGAAGCGTTAGATTATATGATGTCCTTGCCGTGGCCAGGCAATGTGCGTCAATTGCAAAATTTGTTAGAGCAATGTGCAGTATTGTCGGCTTCACGGTTGATTCCTTTGAGTATGGTGAAACAGGCATTATCTGGCAGTGAGAATCAATTTCAAATTTTAAAAGAAGCACGTCAGGAGTTTGACCATTATTATCTTAATCGGGTTATGCGGATGGTAGAAGGGGATATTGAAGAAGCGGCCCGAATTGCGGGATGTGATAAACCGGAGTTTGAGCAATTATTGGCGGATCATGAGGTTAATCCGATTAATTTTCGTCGCAATTCTTATGAGGACACCGCTATCAATGATGATAACGGTGTCTCCTTAAATTAAGACTGCATAGCGTGGATCCGGGTATTGAGGCGGCTTTTGTGACGAGCAGCCTTGTTTTTGTGAATGATACCTTTACGCGCCATGCGGTCCACCATGGGCACCGCTGCTTTATAAGCGGCTTGAGCTTTAGCGACATCACCGCCACGAATGGCTTTGATGACGTTTTTAACAAAAGTCCGCATCATGGAGCGGTCACTCATATTACGTTGCCGATGCGTTTCGGCTTGTCGTGCGCGTTTTTTGGCAGAGGTTGTATTGGCCAAGGTTTGACTCCTTTAGTTTAGGTTAATGATTGATAAAATGATTGATAAATAGTATAAAAAAGTTAAAAATTTACGGCTTGACTTCGGTTTTCACTTCGGTGTTTCTTTCAATAATTGTTTAACTACTTCGATTAGCGATTCAAGATTAGTTTTCGGAATGTTTTTAAATTTCTCATATGGTCTAAAAAAATTGCACTGGTATCAAATGCTATAGTCAATTCAATATCTTGGCGTAACCAGTCATAAACTTCCTGTTTATCCATGATTAGTGACCTCGCTGTCTTCTTCCTCCTTTTCTTCCTTTTCTTCCTCAAATAAATCCATAAACTGGTCATCCGTTAACATAGCCACATGCCCATCTTTTCTTTCCACAAAGACGACTCCTCCCCCTTCCTCCAGACCTAGCATTTCACAAATACGGTCCGGCACCTTCACCAAACCTTCAGTTGATACATAGCATAATGGTGCCTTTTGACCGGCCAGAGGAGAAATGGCAGCGTCTTGAGTAAATAAACCAGCCTCCTTAATAGGACGTTTTTCAATGTGTGGTAAGCCATTGACTTTACGCATAGCATAAAAGTATTCCCCAAATTCAAACGCTGGAGAGTGGCTGGTTAAGAAAATTTGTTGAGGTCCTGCCGGGTCTTCCACAATTTCTTGAAAAATTTCTCGTAAGCGTAATTGCAAGGTATAGCGTAAATTTAATTCCGGCTCTTCAATGGCTACCACGGTCGCATTGCTCATCAACAAGCGTGCAATTAAGGCAGCGATTTGTTGAATCCCAGAGCCTAATAGATTAATAGGAATACGAGTCGCCGTGCTATCAAAAGCTAAGTTAGCGCGGTTAGTCTGCCGCTTAAAAGTCAAAACAAATTCACCGTCTCCTAATATATCGTTGAACTTTTGCATTATCTTGACAAACAATTTCCATTTTTGGGAAATCGAGGGGTCAGTAGAGTCCCTAGCATCATAGAGTTGCAAAGATAGCGATTGAGGGATGATAGCTCTAGTTTTCTCTTCTATTTCATCAACAGAGATATGACGGTCAAGTTTGATTAAAACAAAGCGGTCAGTGGCTTCTTGTTGGGGAGACATTTTTCGAGCCCAAAATGCTGCCAATCTTATGCTATGAGTTTGATCCCGTGTGAAGACATCATGATGCTGAGAAAGTTCCCCCAATTTTTGGGTTACTTGATATTTGGTTTTACCTTGAATATCTTGAATATACCGTAGTTGTGCATCTACTTGAACTTCCGAAGTGGGAAACAACACCTGAATAGCCGCTTGCTTTAATTCCTCGGGAGAGACGGTAAAGATTGCACTTAGCTCAATGGGTTTAGATGAATCTAGGTTAAAGATTTCGGTAGGAAGAAATCCCCAGTCCTCTAACCTCTCTTTAAGAATTGAAAATCTTATTATAACTGAACCAAATTTAACCTTATCTACCACCTTATGTTCAAAACCATCTTGATCTAAACCATTTAACGATAACAGTTTGAAAAACAACTGCATCGCTTCCAATAAGTTAGACTTACCTACATTATTTTCACCATGAATTACCGCAATTTTTCCTAAATCGTCAAGCACCACCTCTTCATTGAAATTTTTAAACCCTTTAACTGCGAAACGTTTGATTTGCATGAAATTTTCAACCTGAATTATTCAAATTTATCTCGTTCCCACGCGCCAGCGTGGAAATGCCGTGAGCAACGCGCCAGCGTTGCGGGAAAGGGACGCTGGCGCGTCCCGACGGCATTCCCACGCTGGCGCGTGGGAACGAGAAGAAACCTACTGGTGTGCATAGAGTAGCCCAGAGGGAGAGGGGCGAAAGAACATACGAGAAAATTTATACTTCAGTACTTATTCATAAATTTTGGTACCCCACTCGGCTCCCATAGCTGGTGTGCCACACCTATTTTCGTGTATGAATTGGAGTAGAGGCTTTAACCGTGGGAGACATTAAGTTAAGCCTGCGAAAGAAACCTTGAAGGTCTAAAACCAGACCTTCAAGGTTAAAACCTGACCGGGGGATTCCTTAACTTAATGGCCCTCCAAACCAATGGAGGTGTTAAAATTCAATGAGTTATCAAAGCTCAAAGTTTCCTAAACCTTTGAGGTTTAGGAAACTTAGAATCGCCGAGGTTTCCTCAACCGGTGAGGTTTAGGAAACCTAAAACTGGTAAGGTTTAGGAAAGTTAGCACCTGGATTTTAATACCTCCATTAGTTGGTAGGGACTACCAATGAGAGGGTACGGTTTGGGACAATGCCATTAAATTAAGCCGGCCAAAAAAACCTTGAAGGTCTAAAACCAGACCTTCAAGGTTAAAACCTGACCGCGGGATTCCTTAACTTAATGGCAGTGCGGCTAAAGCCTCTACTCCAACAGGTTTCTGCTCGCGTTCCCACGCGGAGTCCAAGACATGTCTTGGACTCCTTACTCAACCACCCCCAACCCCTCCTTGGTAAGGCTACTCTATGCACATAAGTTTGTAACCTGTTGAAATTAAATGTAATTCCAAAACGAGGCCAAAAATTATTTCTTTGGTTTATCAATGGCTTAACTGATTTACCATGAACTTGTGTGCATAGAGTAGCCTTGGTAAGGCGGGGAATAGCCCCTGCGATGCCGGTAGTGCTTACTCCCCTCCTTACCAAGGAGGGGTTGGGGGTGGTTGAATTAACCGTGCATAAAGTGAATAAATAATTTAAACGGTTATTTTATAGCCGTTTAGAGTACGGAATTTATTCCGTTGGAATCTAAAATTTCATTTTGCCTCAAACGAAACAAATTCCGTACTCTAAAATCACTATATCATTTAAACCAAAATCCTGTAAAATAAAAATCGAAATTGGCGGAGAGGGCAGGATTCGAACCCGCGTGGAGCGTAATGCCCCCAACCGATTTCGAGTCGGTGCCGTTGTGACCGCTTCGGTACCTCTCCTATGAGTCTTTAATAGTTAACATTATAAAATAAAAAATTTCAATTCGCAACTATTATTTTATTCTTTAAACATTCTCATTGATTTTATTTTAGATTATTGTAACACTTTATTCAAGATTCAATTGACCGGTGTTAAATTCATTGCTTTAATAAAGGATAATAATTATGAAGATTATCAATCATCGCTTATGTGACGACGATGGCAAACCCTACCCATTTCGCGCTTCACCAAATATGCGGGGTACGGTTAAGCATCAATATTTAATCATGCACTATACCGCAGGACCGAGTGCCGAGCATAGCATTAACTGGTTGACTAATAAAAATGCCAAAGCCTCCGCCCATCTCGTGATTGGGCGTAATGGTAGTATTACTCAATTAGTGCCTTTTGATACCGTCGCTTGGCACGCAGGTAGTAGTGCTTGGCAAAATTTATCGGGCCTCAATGAATACTCTTTAGGTATAGAACTAGATAATGCAGGGACTTTAATCCGAGCGGTTGACTGCAAGTGGTACGCTTGGTTTGGCGATGCCTATCCGGAAAATCAAGTGATTGAGACCAACCATAAACATGAAACGGTCAAACGTGGTTGGCATCTGTATAATCCAGAGCAATTATCGGTGGCCTTGGAAGTATCTCAAGTCCTCATCGACCACTACCACCTCAAAGATGTCCTTGGACATGATGATATTGCCCCAGGCCGGAAAAGTGATCCGGGACCTGCATTTCCCATGTTCAGTTTTCGCTCCCGTTTATTTGGCCGCTCTAGTGATAGTTCAAATCGAGAGGTTTATTTGACTACCGTCATGGTAAACATTCGTTCAGGGCCCGGCACTCAATATTCAACCTTAGCCGAAGGACCATTGCCCAAATCTTGTCGGGTACAGCCCTTATCTGAGCAAGGCACCTGGGTGCTAGTGGATGTCATCGACCAGATTAATGGGACCATGGATATTCAAGGTTGGGTACATAATCGGTTTATTTGCAAGGCTTGAGTATAACAATGACCAGGACGAGCAGATTTGACCACTGGTTGAAAATTGTCAATTCTAAATCACCACCACTCCCAATGAGCAGAGTTGACCACTGGTTGAAAGTTGTCAACTCTAAATCACCACCACCCCCGGCCCCTCCTTGGTAAGGAGGGGAGTACACATTTAAATCATGTCAATTTTAACCGAAGCCATTTCGAAACGTCGTACTTTTGCTATTATTTCTCACCCTGATGCCGGTAAAACCACGCTAACTGAAAAACTCCTGTTGTTTGGCGGTGCCATTCAATTAGCCGGTACGGTCAAAGGTCGAAAAGCCACCCGTCATGCTACTTCTGATTGGATGGAGTTGGAAAAACAACGCGGGATTTCTGTGACCACTTCCGTTATGCAGTTTCCCTATCAAAACGTGATTGTTAATTTGCTCGATACCCCAGGTCACGAAGATTTTTCTGAAGATACTTACCGGACCTTAACCGCAGTGGATTCAGCCTTAATGGTGATTGATGCGGCTAAAGGTGTGGAGGAGCGCACCATTAAATTATTGGAAGTCTGTCGCTTACGCCAGACCCCCATTCTAACTTTTATCAACAAACTCGATAGAGATAGTCGCCCACCCATTGATTTGCTAGATGAGATTGAACGAATTCTCAACATTCGCGGTGCGCCACTCACCTGGCCGATTGGCATGGGAAAACATTTTGCAGGAGTTTATCACCTATTAGAAAACGGGGTGACGCTATTTGAGCCTGGTAAAAATGCGATTGCAGCGGAGGGGCGATATTTTACCAGGTTAGACGACCCTGAATTACTGGACCAAGTAGGCACCACTGAAATTAAATTATTGCGAGAAGAGATTGAATTAGTCCATGGCGCCAGTCATCCCTTTAATCTCACTGAATTTTTGGCTGGTGAATTAACCCCAGTCTTTTTCGGCTCGGCCTTGAATAACTTTGGAATTAAAGCCTTATTAGACAGTTTTATGCTCTACGCACCTCCGCCACAATCACGCGCTACCACTTCGCGTCAAGTATTTCCTGAAGAGGAGAAATTTTCCGGTTTTATTTTTAAAATTCAAGCCAATATGGATCCGGCCCACCGTGACCGTATTGCGTTCTTACGAGTGTGTGCCGGCACCTATCGCAAAGGCATGAAATTGCACCAAGTGCGTTTACAGCGTGATGTCACCATCTCCAATGCCCTCACTTTCATGGCCGGCGAACGTGAACATACGGAAGAGGCTTGGCCAGGCGATATTATTGGCTTACATAATCATGGCACCATTCAAATTGGTGACACCTTTACCGAAGGCGAAGATTTGCAATTTACGGGTATTCCGCATTTTGCGCCAGAAATCTTCCGGCGGGCGCGTTTACGCGACCCGTTACGTATGAAAGCGCTACTTAAAGGATTAACACAATTGAGTGAAGAAGGCGCTACTCAACTCTTTCGTCCTTTAGGCAACAACGATTTGATTCTCGGCGCGGTAGGAATTTTGCAATTTGAGGTGGTGAGTTGGCGTTTGCAAAATGAATATGGCGTAGAATGTAGTTTTGAACCCGTGCAGGTAGCTACCGCCCGCTGGATTAACTGCACCGATGCCAAAAAGTTAGAAGAGTTTAAGCGTAAAGCATTTCACAATTTGGCCCTAGACGGTGCGGAAAATTTCACCTATCTGGCGCCGACCAAAGTGAATTTATCTTTAATCATAGAACGCTGGCCTGAAGTTCAGTTTTTTGCGACCAGAGAACATTAAACCTCCCTCACCCCCGGCCCCTCTCCCAGAGGGAGAGGGGAGACCGACAGTAACACCGGTTTACACCACTCTCCCTTTGGGAGAGGAGGGTGAAGGGCCATTCAAACTCCCTAATCAACCAATAAATTAATAAGGAATTAATTATGATACTCACCAATATCGAAGGTGTCCCTGGCAAAACTATCGTTGAACATTTTGGCATCGTTCAAGGCAGCACAGTTCGCGCTAAACATGTAGGCAAGGATATTATGGCCGGTTTTAAAAATATTATCGGCGGCGAAATCAAATCTTATACGGAATTGCTCAATGAATCACGACAAGAAGCTATTGAACGGATGGTGAAACAAGCCGATACTTTAGGTGCGAATGCGATAATCAATGTCCGTTTTGCCACTTCTTCCATTACTCAAGGTGCCGCCGAATTATTTGCTTATGGCACCGCAGTGAGAGTGGAGTAAGTTATGGGTAGCTTCTTGGAAATTCTAATTTTTCTGGGTTTACTGGCTTTAGGTTACTTTGCTGGCCATTACTTTGAACGAAAACATTATAAAAGTATTCGCTTGCGCGAAAGTCAAACGCTACATATTCCCCTCATCACTGTTGGGGCCAAACCACCCTGGCCCAATGCCAAGGAAGCTAAACTATTCATTGGTGGGGTGGTCATTTCCACAGATTATTTTAAAACCATCTCGGCGGGTTTACGAAATTTGGTGGGAGGACGAGTGATGGCTTATGAAACTTTACTCGATCGTGGTCGCCGGGAAGCCTTGTTACGTATGAAGGAACAAGCCATTGAGTGGGGGGCCACCCAAATTTTGAATGTGCGTTTAGAAACCGCTTCCATCTGGGGCGCGGAAGGGAAACAAAGTGTTGGTAGCGTAGAAGTGATTGCTTATGGTACGGGCATCAAGGAATGAAATACACCCCCAAATTGATTCCTGAAGGAATTAACGTAACCCCGCAACCTCCGCTGATAGACTTTGGCTATTTAATCGTTACCATTGTGCTCATCAGTGCGTTAATTTTCTTCAGTTTGGGATGGATAGCGGAATGGTTAGCTATTAAAATTAGTGCCGCCACTGAGAGTAAAATTGGTCAAATACTAATTTCCTCCACGATGCCGGCATTATCCTCCAGCGTGCTGTTAGCGGATCCACGCCTGGATTATTTGCAGGAAAATTTATTGCCAACCTTGGCTGGGGAGACACAACCGCCGTTAACCGTGCATTTATTAGATGATGATATGATCAATGCCGCAATTCTACCTGGTGGACATATTTTAGTATGGACCGGTCTGCTCAAAGCGGTCCAGTCCGAGAATGAATTGGCCTTTGTGTTAGCCCATGAAGTGGCTCATTTCAAACATCGTGACCCATTACGAATGTTAGGACGGTCATTAGTGATGCTCTCACTATTGACCGTGTTAGGCACAGGCGTTAATCAGGAAATGGCAGGATTGCCCTCATTGGTGAGTCAAACGGGCGAATTAATTGGTCTGCAATATAGTCGGCAACAAGAACAGGCGGCTGATGAGGAGGCGTTGAGTAATGTAATTCAACATTATGGTCATGGTGGTCAAGCGTTAGATTTTTTTAAGCGTTTAGCAGAACAAGAACCGCAACGGGGAAGGGAGTTAACCATCTCTCGTTATTTTTCCACTCATCCTCCCACGATTGAGCGATTGGCACAGTTGGCTCAACTGGCGAAAGTACGAGGATGGACGATGACTGGCGCAATCACGCCGTTACCACGCTGGTAAGTGATTCGAGATTTGACAACTTTAAAAAAGTTGTCAAATCTTTTTAAAATCTTCACCTCGTTACCACGTTCCGCGTGGTAATGCAGTCCGGACGCTCTGCGTCCCGTATGGAGGTGGTTACCACCGGTGGCCAGCTACTCACTAGGACCAGTTCGTAGTGGTTCGGGTCTTTGGACGCAGAGCGTCCGGGCTACATTGCCACGCGAAGCGTGGTAACGAGGTTAAAACTTATCCAATATCTTCGTCTGCGTTTTGGCAGACTCCCGAAAACTTTTCCCAAACCTGTGGACCACTGGGAAGCCAACGTCCTGAAACGTCTCAACCAAGCGGCCCTGAAAGTCAAAACCTTAGCGGAATTTGAAGAATTATTGGCCAAAGCACTAGCCAAGACCAAGCGTGCGTAGTGCGTAGGTTGGAGTGAGCGGAACTCACTCCAACCTACAATACTCATTACGCCACGGCTGTTTATAGCTAAATTAGGCACTTTACATGATTAAATCTTTCAAAGACCAAGACCTAGAAGATTTATACTATTCTGGTACGAGTGCTAGGATAAAACCAAGTTTGAGCAATCGTCTCTTAAGAAAGTTAGACATGCTGGATAACGCTAATGTGGTGGCCGATTTAAACAGCCCGCCTGGCAATCACTTACACCCTTTAAAAGGTGAATATCAAGGCTATTGGGCTATTTCGGTCAGTGGCCCGTGGCGTATTCTCTTTAGATTTGCCAATGGTAATGTCTATGATATATTTTTAGTACAGTACCACTAACCATTTACTAGGAAACTGATTCTTATGAACCGTAAGATGCAAAGAAGACCCACGCCCTTAAGCGAGATTCTCTGGGAAGAGTTTATGAAACCTTATCAACTGACACCAGAACAGTTGGCCAAACTCATTGGCGTGGTCCCCCATTTGATTGAAGACCTGTTAACAAACCGTGGTACAATAACCCCGGATATGGCGATTCGCTTTGCTTCTCTCTTTGGTACTTCTCCTGAATTTTGGCTAAATATTCAGATGAAGCAGGAATTGTGGGAGGTCATGAATAATAAGATTGAAGAATATCAACATATCCAAAGTTTGCAGACTAACTCGGTATTTCTACAGCCAACGGGGTTAACTACTTAAGGCTATTCCTTATTTAAGTCATGGAGTCCAAATTGTTTAAATTTGGACGCTTCCCAAATTCTTGTGATTTAGACTCCATGATGGTCGAATATCTGGGCTTGATACTAAAAGTGAATCTTAGTATATTAGCCGTAGCAAGACACCAGACCAGGAGTACCAAGCGGAGCTTTGTACAAAGTTCCGCTTGGTACTCCTGGTTTAATCTTAATATGCCAAACCTGACAGGTCTGGCAGACCTGTCAGGTTTGAATCGTCACTAACCTTGACTATCAAAATCCACTTTAGTAAACTTGCCAAAGTCTTCCAATTTGGAGTCCCTAATTATTCAGGTGAATTATATGCAAACTGCTGTCCGTGAAATTAAAATAACCGTGCCCTGGGAAATTCTCCTTTCCTTCAGCATGACTGAAGAACAATTGGCGCAAGAATTTTGTCATAGCCTAGCCTTTCAATGGTTTGCCGAAGGACGGCTTTCTACGGGCACTGCGGCGAAATTGGCGGGAATGGCAAAGATTGCGTTTGTATTGGAATGTGGGCAACGTGGGATTGAGATTTTGCCTTATAGCAAGGATGAATTAAGAAGGGAGTTGGCAGAAGTATGACAGTCATTTCCAATACTACTCCCTTTATTGCCCTGGCTTCCGTGAATCAACTGGCAATGAATTTAAACCTGACAGGTCTTCAAGACCTGTCAGGTTTGAATCGTCACTCTCTTGATGCCTCAAAGACGAGCACAGCGGATTTGGGGGATACACGGATTAGTTCCTGTAACCATCCGTGTATCCTCTCAATCCGTTGTACTTAGTGGCAAAAACTGAATTTAAACCTGACAGGTCTGGCAGACCTGTCAGGTTTGAATCGTCACTAACCTTGATTATTAAAATCCACTTTGATAAACTTGAATTGTCTAATAACTCAAAGAGGTATCAAATGAAAACTGTCATCAAATACTTGATTATTATTGGGATACTTTCCCTAATCCTTAGCTGTTCAAACGACACGACTCCACCGCGGGAGGGCACAAAAGCTGGGAATGGCAAGACTGGCGATGTGATTAACGGGATTCCGCCTATCCCACCCCCTAAAACTTTTCCTCTGCCCAGCCGTGAAGTGCGGAGTTGGAAAGCTCATTCGGAGGGGGAGAATGGGCTAATCTGTGGTGGGGGTTGCCTGGCCTTTACGCCTGATGGACAACTATTAGCTTCGGGCAGTCATGATAAGACCATCAAACTGTGGCAAGTGAGTACGGGTCAATTACTCAAGACTTTGGTAGGGCATAAAGACTATGTGTTGTCAGTTGCCATTAGTCCCGACGGGCAGCGGTTAGCGTCAGGCAGTAAGGATAAGACCATCAAACTGTGGCAAGTGAGTACGGGTCAGTTACTCAACACGTTGCATGAAAACGCGGTAGAGTCTGTCGCCTTCAGTCCCGACGGGCAACTGTTGGCGTCGGGCAACTTTGGGGATAATACCATCAAACTCTGGCAAGTGAGTACGGGTCAGTTACTCAACACGTTGGTTGGGCATGAAGATACGGTGTGGTCTATCGCCTTTAGTCCTGACAGGCAACGGTTAGCGTCAGGCAGTAAGGATAAGACCGTCAAACTTTGGCAAGTGAGTACTGGTCAGTTACTCAACACGTTGGCTGGGCATGAAGAAGCGGTGTGGTCTGTCGCCTTCAGTCCAGACGGGCAGCGGTTGGCGTCAGGCAGTAAGGATAAGACCGTCAAATTATGGCAAGTGAGTACTAGTCAGTTACTCAATACGTTGGCTGGGCATAGAGGCTTTGTGCATTCTGTCGCCTTTAGTCCCGATGGGCAACGGTTGGCATCGGGCAGTTGGGATAATACCGTCAAACTGTGGCAAGTGAGTACAGGTCAGTTACTCAAGACCTTGTCAGGGCATGAAAACACTGTACATTCGGTCGCCTTCAGTCCCAACGGGCGGTTGGCTTCGGGGGATAGGGATGGGGTGATTAAGTTGTGGGAGTAGGTAGGGAGGTCTGAACCAGGATTAGCAGGATTTGAGGATTAGTAGGAAGTTGTCGGAATCAGGATTTGAGGATTAGCAGGAGGAAGACTGGGGTAGTCCAAACCGTCCTGTCAATCCTGTCATCCAGAAAATCCTGGTTCAGACAGAATGTCATTCAACGTTTCAGGTGGGCAACGATAAACTTGTTGCCCACTCTACCAAAATTGGAGAGTTATTTTATGAGCCAGACCAACGTGACGATTAACCGCGAGTTGTTAGAATCGGCAACCAAAATCACGGGGTTGAACAGCCCGGTGGAAGTGGTAGAATAGGCGTTGCAGGAGATATTACGCCGGCGGGCGCAACGCGGCATCCTGGAGTTAAAGGGTAAAATCAATTGGGAAGGTGATTTAGACAGTTGGCAGCAGGGGAGGACTTTCGATGACCATTGTGGATAAGTACTGAAGCAGAAATTTTCTCCTATTTTCTTTCGCCCCTCTCCCTCTGGGAAAGGGGTCGGGGGTGAGGGGAAAAATACCGCCGAATTTCTGCTTCAGTACTTAACTCGTAAGAAAAACTCAACTGTTTGGCATTTAGTGAAGGAATCAGTAAACGTGGTGTCCTACGCACCTCTCTTGGAGTGGATATTGAAGACCACCTATGATTGGGGGAAAAATAAATATTTCTACTCGATGTTCAAGTTTTTCTTTAGCCAGACTGGGTTGGACTAGAGGCTTCAGCCGCAACGCCATTAAGTTAAGATTACGGCGTTGGAGTCCAAAGCTTCAGCTTTGGCAACGCCGTCTTACCTTAGCCAATCTCGTCCAAAGTTGCAGGTTTGGACACCAACGCGGCTTAACTTAATGGCATTGAGGCTTCAGCCGGGAAACCTCGTTATTTTTCTACTCATCCTCCCACGCTTGAGCGATTGGCATAGTTGGCTCAACTGGCGAAAGTACGAGGACTGGCGCAATCACGCCGTTACCACGCTGGTAAGTGATTCGAGATTTGACAACTTTAAAAAAGTTGTCAAATCTTGGTTCAGGCCGTGATTCGAGATTTGACAACTTTAAAAAAGTTGTCAAATCTTTAATTCAGGCGCAGAAAATTAAGTATTCTGGGGCTGTGGCGGATGGTTTTGTAACCACCGTTTTTTGAAGCGTTTATACAAAAATACAAACGGCAAAACTTGTTGCACAAAGAGATTATTACTATATTCTTCACCAAATTTGGCGGGTAAAGGATGTGTTTTCGGGTCGGGGTCATAAGCGGTGCCAAATAGCACGTCCATAAAAATAAAGTTGCCGCTAAAATTGTATTTATGGAGCAGGGGTGGAGTAGTCGAATGATGCCAGCGATGAAAAATCGGGGAAGAGAACATGAGTTTATGCGGCCAGCGTGGCCCTGGAATATTGCTGTGAATGTAACGATCCATAAAGGCACGAAAGAAGAAGTAAAATACAATCGCCTCGGGACGTGCTTTGAGGTAAATCATCAACAACAGGGTGGGTAACGTAAACAAAATGCGGTCAAAAATATGGAACCGACTGGTGGAAAATGAGTCAACTATCAACGAGCTATGATGAACCCGGTGAAACTCCCATAAGAAAGATACTCGATGAGCCAGATAATGTGCAACATAAAAGACGGTTTCCCCCAAAATAATCAATACCGTGAAATTAAGCAAAATCGAGCGATCTTCCAAAGCACCTTGTAAAAAGGCACCTTCTAGTGGAAAATAGCTTTCCGCAAACATTTTGGCCAAAATACGTTCTACAATAATAGGCGCACTGGCCAAAAAAATAATTTGAAGGACAATATTTTGATAGGTATAAATAACATCCCAAATAAAGCCAGGACGAAGTAGTGGTTGTTTTTGGAAATACCAAATTCTTTCCATTAACAATAGGAGTAAAACCCATCCGTAGGTACTAAACATAGTTATCCAAAACTGGACTGTAGGATGATTCATTTAAGTAATTTTCTCATAAATAAAATTAAAACCCAAAGCAAAGTTGGTACTGCTACTGATACCAAATTTTAAGTTTATAAGTTTAAAGATTAGTGATAACTTTTTCTTTGATTAAAATCAATTCGAGATTTGACAACTTTAAAAAAGTTGTCAAATCTGTTGATTTCGAATCTGTTGATTCGAGATTTGACAACTTTAAAAAAGTTGTCAAATCTGTTTGGAGTAGATTCGAGATTTGACAACTTTAAAAAAGTTGTCAAATCTGTTTGGAGTAGATTCGAGATTTGACAACTTTCAACAAGTTGTCAAATCTGTTTAATCTTTTTAAAACATCGATTGCGCTAATCGGTCGCCATTAAAAATCCACCGAAAATCCAACCACTTTTGCCGCTGGCGGTCTTTACTTGATACCAATAATCCTGTACTTTCCCTATCTTTTCTTGTTCTTTGGTGCGCTCTAATACGGACACTTTCGCCCCTTCGTCCAAGGATTCCACCACCTTACCTTTGGTATTAGACTGCTCCCGGACATTGAGATTTTGACCGGTGGTGATTCTATCCCCAGTTTTTACCAAAAAACCGCCAAATACCCAGCCTGGTTTGCCTGCTTCTGGCGTTACTTCGTACCAATAATCACTGGCTTTGCCAATCGTTTCCCGTTGTTTGGTGCGATTGGTTATTTGGACCGTCGCGCCTTTGGCTAATTTATTCACTTGCTTACCATTACGGTCGGCTTTTTCTCGTACTATGACACCTTCTCCTAAGGTCATTGCGCCACCGGTTACGGTCAGAAAACTTCCGAAGACCCAGCCGGTTTTGCCACTGGCAGTTTTCACTTGATACCAATAATCAAAGGTTTTGTCTATAGTTTCTTGCTCTTTAGAACGAGCAATGGCTTCTACTTCCACTTCTTTATTCAGCGTTTCTAGTACTTTGCCGTCAGTTTTAGCCGTTTGTCGCACATTGACCTTATCTCCCAGGATCGTCATGCTACTTTCAGCGGCTTGTGTCCCATAGTTAAAACCGAATAACAAATACGATCCCATCATGGTGGAAATAAATAGTTTGTTAAAACGAATCATACTAACTCCTTAGGTTAACATCAAATTAAAAAAATGAGGTGGTTTCGGGAAAAGCTATATAATTTCCCGATACCGGACTGAATAAACAAATAAAGGGAATATTTTACTGAAATGCGTTACTGTTAGCAATAATCTGTCCAATATTTAATCTGGAAATTTAAGATCGTCATGCACCAGGTAGTGGTTTAAACCTGACAGGTCTCGAAGACCTGTCAGGTTTGAGACTTCGACCACTACCTATTGCATCACTATCGAAATTAAGATTTGACAACTTTTTGAAAGTTGTCAAATCTAAAAACTGACTTATTTCAAATTTTCTAAATTAGCTAAAATAGCCAAGTAGGGTGGGCAAACGTCTTTTGGTTGGCCCACCGATTTTGATGATGGGGAGTGTTTGGTGGGCCACGGTAAGGCGTGTGGCCAACCCTACCTAGATGACGTAATCATTGCGGGAATTTCTGGAGAAAGTAATCTTGAATTTGACTAAAATCAGTTTCCG
>DZAL01000014.1:49005-54824 GCA_022729575.1 Thiomargarita sp. | reverse complement strand
CATTCTAACATACATTCCAACATAATTGGATAATTTATTTATTGTAATCCCCTAACTGGTCCGCGGTCGCATCTAACACGGTTTGGATTTTTTGGCAAGTTCTGCTAGAGTATACATATTAACCTTTTGAATTATGATAGATTTAGGGTCTGTTACATTTTTTCTAGTCTACCACGAAAGTTTCCTTTTGTCATCGGCAAAATTGCTTAAGTTGATAGATATGAGGCAAAAGCGAAGCGTTGCCCCACCCTACCTGGCTACCAGTTGCCCTTCGTTGACTGGTAGGCTTCTACCGCCGGCAAAATATAACGAGGCCCGTTCAAGGTGTGACACTTAAAATGAATAGTAAGCTATTGTGAATCCGTATTATTATACAAATGAACCACGTTTTAACGCCTCCTCTGGGTCGTACCAAGTGGCATTAATAAACTCTTGAATTTCATTCACAAACCTCTGTACCACATCGACCGCGATTGGAAAATTTTTATGCTGTGCTTTTACTTCTACAAGATGACCTCTTTTCTCAAAAGATAGTCGTTTTGCTTTGCGAAGTAGAAAAACATTGTCAATATCCGTTAACCGTACATCTTCAGGTTGCATATCAAGGTATTCTACTAACGCATAATATTTTGAAATAGGACATCCTTGTTTAAGTCTTGAGGCGGTACCAGCACATTCTTGAAACATCGTTTTATCATAATTCACTTTACATTCGGCGGCTAAAACCGCTAAAAAGAATTTGCCATTAATGGTTTGATTAGTATTGAAATCTTCATGCGAGGAAAATTTATAAAAAACGCTTCTACCAAGCGTGAAATCTTGGTCTTTCACTTTTAAAACGACATCTGGTTTCTTATTTAAAGTCGAAATACTTGTGGGTCTAAATGCCAAAGACATAAACGCGGTTTGCGGGCCAGTTTCAAGTTCAAAAGTTGGCAAATTATCCAAAATGGCAGGATTGATAAGATACATCAAAAACTCCTCTAAAATACTATTATCCAACTTTAGTTGTCCTTTCTGTCTTTTTAAAAAGTCAGAACCTCTGCTGGCTATCAAGTCAACTTCAATGAAATCTTTGTATTCATTGAGGAGCCTAACCATATCAGCTAGGCGTTCAGATTTCGTACTGGTTAAAGAATTAAGGTGGCTAATCCACTGTTCATAAACTAAATATGCCTCTTTCAATAAATCGAAATCGGCCTTGGCTTTGGGATTATCAATAGCCGCTAACAATTTTTCTCTATGTGGTGCTTTAGGCATGGATGATGATGTCTTCAAGATTTAAAATGGGCGAAGGTGAAATAGTGTCGATATCTTTCATCGCATTGACAAGGTCCCTTTCAATATCTTGGGTTGCCGTTGTTAGATTGCTGCTAAGATGTTGGAAAGCGACCTGTTTTCCACAAATTTCGGTATTTAAGTCTTTCGTTTTTCTATAAATTAAAATGTCTTCTTTTATATGGTTGCCAAATTTGTTAATAAATTTTCTTTCCAGTGCATTGGTTTTTTCAAAACCACCGATCCCGTCAATAATATCCATGACTATTCGGCTATTATAAAATGCCGTATTTCGCACATTGGATTGACGACCCAAAATCAGCACTAGCGTAGCATGAGGTTTTAATGCACCCCAAAAACTTCGTATAGCTTCTTCCATATCCAAAGAATATTGTATGACCGTTTTGAATCGATTTCCTCTATTCTTACGATTTGAACCAAATTCACTGTTAGCTACTTTTAACATATCAAAATTAAATATCTCAATTAAGCCACGATAATTTTGATGATAATTGAATACGTTGATATACGGTGGACTGGTCAAAATCAAATCAGCTTGTCCGCGGATGGTTTGATGAACTTCTCGGGCATCGGCCAAATTGGCTTTAATTGTAGAACTTGCATACGGTAGTCCCAATAGAGCATTTTTGATATAGAGAAACGATTTGTATAACGATTGTGTCACGGTGAGATTTTTATCTCTTTCCGATAGGAATAGGATATTTAACAGCAGTATTTTTTCTGCTTTGTCTAAATAAGACTGAAATGATTTACCAAAATTAATCAGATTAGAGTAAGCTTGTCGATAATCAGAATAATTTTGATAAATTTTTTCGCTACTAAAAAGAGGTTGAACCTCATTGAATTTTAGTTCAAACCTATTTAACAATTCAAGACGTTGCTTAATATCTAAGTTTGAAAACGTAAAAAACTTAGACATAGCATACGCGGCAGGGTTTATTTCAAAGCCTTCTGCATATATATTTTTTCTCGCTGCTTCTTGTAAAACTGTACCACTGCCCGAAAATGGATCAATCACTAAATCAGCTTCCTTTACAAAAAATCCAAGTAGATACTCTACCAATTCAGGCGTAAATTGTCCTCTCCAATTAAATAAATTGGAACGTTTCTTCTGTACAACGTCTAATTTTTCTTGTAGTAATTTCATCTATTAATAAATACCTGAGTTAGTTAATTTAGTAATTCTGCACGGACATCTTTGGCTTCGATATACCCGATGAATTCTTCCCCTTTGGCAAATTCAAAAGCCGGCGCGATTCCAATTGGCAATGCTATAGTTGGGAAGTAACGTCATCAACAAATTTTGCAAAATGCGGAATTGAATCCAACTTTCTAAAATATCAGCTAATTTTTACATAAAATTTACCACTTCTGGCTACGCAAACACCTTGCTTGACGATGAAACATTCAAGCCAATGAGTACCAGTATAAAGTGTGCTTTCGTTATGAGAAGTATTTAATCCACCAGCACCCGCTGATTTTGCAGGAAATATCTCACCTCTAAGTCCATTGGCTTTCGTAGCTTCTTCTCCAGTATTAACAACCTGCCAGAAAACATCAAATGGTTTGGGTGTATCAGTTTCTGCATGAAAACGCAAATCACAATATTTAGGTAAAGTATTTGTGCCTGTAAACAGTTTGAAAGCGTTGCTCCCCTTCCGTTCTCCGAATCTTCCCGATATAGAAACACGGTACCGGCTAGTTATGCGCCAACGTGGAGGTTCTTGGTGCGGAACAGATAATGAATTTTCTGTTTTTATCACCAGTCCAAAATTTAGAGAATCAATTTGTTCAGATATTTGGCTAGTAAAAAAATCTGTATTAAAAACAGTGCCCCACCTTTCCAGAACTTCTTTTTGTGTACAGTTAAACTGTTGAGTAATCTCTAACTCTTTAACAGCCCAGTTAAATTTATTGCGTAGAAACTCAACCTTTGGATCATTATCACCATCAGATAATGTTTTATCCGCTTCAATTGGGTGTTCTACACGTAAGCTACAATTTAGTGCCTGAACAATTTTGCTCCATGTTTCATAGAGAGACTCATCATCCCTACTATCTTTTTGGACATAGTGATCGACTACCAACTTTGTAATACAAATACCCGAAGGCATTTTTTCTTTCCAGTTATCCTCATCTGTTATGCGACTACGAGCAAATTTTTTAGTAAAGCGCACTATACGACGCATTTGCTGAGGATCATCTTCACCCTTGTTTAAGTTTTTTCCAAAATGCTCGTTAAACCAAGTGGTGAGTTGACGTGCATCAGATTTTTCCCAACCATCTTTGGTAGCCAGTTCATAAACCTCATTATCTCCCTCTTCTGTAATCCGATATATTGGTAAATCAATATGATACCCTTCATTATAATAAACTCGTACACATTTACTTTTCTGTTCTGGCGATTTTTTAAAACGCTGATCTCTTACGACCGCATCACATACCATTTTGCGGACGTTTTCATAACTTTCGTTATTGCCGTTGCTGTTTTGTAAAGACCTTCTGGTGAAATACACACCATCATCAATATCGTAATCGCCTTGCTCATCTTGAACCATCGTTCTCATGCGGTAAGACCCCTGAGAATAGCAACCTTTTGCTACTGGTTTCCCATTATCAGCAAAACCGTTCTTTAATCGGTTGCGGTTCGTATCCCGTCTGTTTCTCATCTCGCCCTGTTCTTTTTCAGAAAGGGTTACTTTTTCTTGATGAAATTTATTCATCTCTTTTGCACAATTAAACATTCGTGTTATCTCCCAAGAAAAACTTGGTTAGAAAATTTTCCGTGTTCAAATCTACATCAGCCAAATTTTTTAGACGGTCAAGTTGACTAGCATCATCTAACTCCATCTTAAAATTTAACTTTGGATTAATCCGCAAGTATTGCTCTTTCAACAAGGATAGGGCTTGAAAGTGAGCAATTTGAGATTGGCTTTCCATTAGAATCTCGATAATAGGTTTTGCCCAGTTGAACAAACCGCCATTTTTTAACTTATTGGAGTTATATGGCATCTGTCCTCTTTCACCCGTACCAATTGACAACATAACTATGTTAGTTAACTGGTTTTGTGGTGCTGGTGTACCAATTTTACTATCTCTTTCAAACAACAAAGCATCCGTTAAGGCTAACATAGACGGATTATTAGCACACAAACCGCCATCTATCAGATTATGAGAATAAACTAATTTCTCTTTGGCGGAAAAATAAGTTGGGGCTGAAGAAGTTGCTACCGCTATATTCCTCAATTTTTCATCAAGCCTACCTGTGTTTCTCTGAAAATAATCACTTTTATGAATTCTGGGTTTGGCATTATCTAAACTAACAGAAGGAATGAGAACATCGACTTTCACATCTTTTAACGTATATTCACCGAAATATCCACTCAGTTTTTTCTCCAAAATATCTGATTTAAATTTTGGATATGTAACATGTAACCAACGTTTTCTTAACTGAGTGTTACCAAAGATTTCAGGAATATCTTTTACATAAAGTCGTTCAATTTCTTTGGCGGTTTTTCCAATAGCCAATCCAAGCGCAATAATGCCACCTGTTGAAGTTCCTGCAATTAAGTCAAATCTATTTCCTATCGGTAAATTTTTCTCATCCTGTTTGTTCAAATATTTCTCAATATTTGCCAAAATTTTGGCACTTAAATATCCCCTAACGCCACCGCCATCCAGGGAAAGAATTTTAAATTTCTTTTGTACATTCAACATTGAGAATTGCTCAATAGTAGTAGATGTCATTTTTATTTCTCCGTCATTCAATATCTTCTACATCGCGGTATTAATAACCAGTCTGACAGGCGTGTTTGCGATAATTACCCCAAGGCCCCACGATATGGCCTTTTTATAGATTTTCAAGCGGATGGTAAAAAATTAATGACATCAATAACAATATACATTTGAGAGATTATATGAAATTCGGTTTTTACCGGCGTAACCGATGGATTTTATTATGACCAATTGGAATTTCACATAATGTCTAGTAAGCAAGAGTATATTTCGCAGAGCGTATAAGTCTGCAACGGTAAACCATGTTTCCCACCCTACTTGGCTCCCTGGTACACCACATAGTTCGGGTAAGTGTTAGGAAAGGTGGACTTAGGCAAACGAGTTTCCTTCACCGCAAGATCCACCCCATCAAAATATGCTTCTTGAACAGCTCCCATTAAAAATGGCTTTAAACTGGGACTGAGTTTCAACTGTCGGTCCACCTGCTTGCGTTGTTCAATGATGAAACTGCGCCAATTCCGCGAAATGAGTCTGGTAGGATGAGCCACGCGGTTTACCGTGACTCACCAATTTCCACTCACTAAATAGTGTGCCACTTCAGATTTTACTGCGGTTGTCGAAGACGTGCTAATTCCGCCTCCAATTGTTGGATTTTGGCTTCCGCCAGTTGCCGGGCTTCGGCCTCTTGATACCGCGCTTCTCTTTCGGCCTGCATCTGCGATTCCGCCAGTTGCCGGGCCCGTTTCTCCGCTTGCAAGGCCGGTAACACAAACGCCCGATACACC
>DZAL01000014.1:41904-48905 GCA_022729575.1 Thiomargarita sp. | reverse complement strand
CCGGTCTATTCTATTTAGGTTTTAACATACGAGTTTCCAGTTTTCACCCCCAAGTTCCCAGGGGAGACCTGCAAGGTGAGTTCTTTACCGTCACGCAAAATATTGAGTTCCTTGGCGGTCGTTAAGGTAGGGTGCGTCCCACGCACCGTTTCTCCAATCATGGTCAAGTTTAAAAGTTAAGAATAGTGCGTGGGACGCATCCGACGCGGGCTACCTTAAATCCATTATCTTGACCTGCCAAAAGTTGTCTGCTATCTTCACCACGGATTGACGAAGTAAATAGATGGATTTTTGGGCCCTGGTTAAAACAGGTAAGTAAAGTAAGTCGGTTGAAGTACGAAATAGACTCCATTCTTTTGAAAAACGTAAAAAATTTTCGTACTCTGACCCTCTATCAAATATCATTGAATGACTTCAGAATGAGGCATCGAGGAAATACACTTATGATCACTAAAACCGTCATGATAGAAGAAGCCGTCAATCATCTGTCTGATCTGCTTAATTTGGTTGACCAAGGCGAAGAAGTGGTGATTTGTCGTGAGAATCGTCCTAAAGTCAAGTTGGTCAGCCTGGCTGATCCACCAAAAGAACGAGTATTTGGTCAATTCCGCGGCCAAATTTGGATGAGTCCCGACTTTGATGAGCCATTACCCGACCCCTTTTGGTTTGGCGAGGGGAGAACTGATGAAAAAACTATTTTCTTCGTTCCCACGCGCCGGCGTGGGAATGCAGTAACGCCTTTCCTCGTTCCCATGTGCCGGCGTGGGAATGCAGTACGGACGCGCCAGCGTCCCTTGCTTTAGTTACTATTAATCGTCCCCGTAATCACTAACGTCTGGTCGCCATTACCGCCTGGTGATTGCGCAGTAAAGGGAGAAGTTACCGTAATCGTAATCGTCGCCGACGTTGCAGGGGGATATTCTAACCGGGTCGTTTCGTTACCGTCAGCATCCTTGTCAGTCAGTTGTTGCGGAGGTTTACTCGCTAAAGTAAATTGCAGAGCCGTTTGTCCTCGACCATTGCTCTCACCCAAAGTCAATTCCGTAACTCCCCCCAATACCCCATTATTGGCTGTGACCTTAAATTGACTACCTGCCACTAACGCATTGCCATAAAGGTCACTAATGTTGGAGATCGTGAAAATTTGACCGCTACCATTGCGAATAGTAAAGGTAGTCGGAGTAACGATAAGAGGAGCCGTGTTGGCTGAGAACAAAATTCGCATACTTTCCCAAACGGTAGTATTGCTCTGAAATTCGCCATCTGGACCATCAAATTTACCGTTAGTGTTGACATCGATGTATAACTCGCCAGAATCAAAGGTATAGTTATCGTTGCCGTCAATATAAGGCTCGCTCAGGTCGCCCTGACCGGTAATCACTTCGCCTAAATCCCAGCGTTGATTGCTATTGGCATCGACAAATCCTGGGTCACTGAAACGGTCAACTCCCGGTTCAAATCGTCCATTACCGTTGTTATCAATAAAACTTTCACTGCCGGTGGTGTAAGCCACAATGGTGGTAAGTCCTGGATTGCCACACAGGTCGCGTTGGGTCGTTGAGGAGACTTCGGTATACAGGCCACAATCGTAACCTTGCAACCGTAACGTGGGCACCCCGCCCAAGTTTGGGGTCATGGGATTAGCGGACTGTAACACGGCAGTGGCTTGACCAAATTCCGTGGTAGTGGTGAAGGCTGCTTGGCCAATACTTTTACCTATCGTGCCGCCTTCGGTAATAAAACTCACCGCGGTGCCATCTGGCACAATATTCCCAAAACGGTCAGCCACATAAGCAGTCGTCTCGTCTTGTAAGCCAAATTGCACTCCTCCGGCAATGTTCAAATATTTCGCCGCTAAGGAGAGATGGTCGGCATCTGGCAGACTACCGACAATGGTGACACTGGCGACGGTACTTACTTTGCCCACAGTCGCAATCACATCAACGGTGCCGGCTACAATGCCACTTTTCAAGGTGACAGAAACGATACCGTTGTTGGTTTTGCCTACAGTGGTCGTGGTAACATCATTATTATCTCCCGTGGTGATAGTTTCACCACCGCCTAGCGTCGTTTTACCCAAGGAGAAATTTATCACCGTCTCATCTTTTATCGGATTCCCCAGGTTATCTTTGACCATAAATTGAATAGTGGTCGTTTGAGCCACACCACTACCAATCACGCCAATTACTTTTGGTTCGATTTTATACACTTCAATAATACCAGCCACTTCACTTGGTTGCACCGTAATAGAAATACCGGCACTGACCGCCGCTTGGCCAATAGCCGTAGCCGTGATAGTAGCCAAGCCAGCTTTAGTTTCGGCATTGAAAGTGGCTATCGCTTTCCCTTCGCGAGTAAACACGGAATTGGTCACTCGACCGATGCCATTGGTAGTAAAGTCAATACGAGTGCCATCTTTTACCGGTAAATTTTGGCGGTCTAAGACCGTGGCAATAATAGTGGCGGTGCCATTGAGAGATAGGGTGACAGGAGAAGGTGGCGCCGTTTCTAAGAGAATACTGTAGGGTAAGCCATTTCCCACGAAACTAAATTTAATGGTGCTGTGGGTTATCAAGAGATTATCGGCCTGGGCTTCCACAAGTGTGTCTTCCGTCGTGGTATTAGTGACCTGAATAGTGGCTTGGCCGATTTCATTGGTCAAAACACGAAATTTATCCAACAACGCCGTCGCTTGACCACTGGTTCGAAAATTTACCGGCACGCCTGGGATGCCTGCGCCAGTGGCATCATTGACACTGGCCGTCAACGACACGGGTTGTTTGCCATCCGCGGTACCATTAGCGTTTTGTGGCACCAGATGAATACTGGCCCCAAAATACAGCGGAATTTTTTGCGTGGCGGTACCGGCTTGCACCGTCACGATAATATTTTCTCCCACCTCGTCAGTCACTAATACTTGAACTTCTCCTTTCTCGTTAGTCGGGCCATTAGCCGGAGTCATGGTTGATAGTCGCGCCTGACTATTGCCGCCATTAGCTAAAGTGAGAGTGAAATTAATCGGTTGGCCACTGATTGGCACACCAACGCTGTCTTGAATCCGAGCCGTCAGAGTAGCAAATTGACCCTTTTCTAACACGGTGGCTGAGGTGGTCGTCGCAAACTGACGAGCCGAGCCGATATCGGCGAGAAAATTCACCGTAGCCTGGGTAGCCAATTGACCACTGGTCGCTTTGATTATCGCGGTGCCGCCATCATTCCCTAAATCCGTGACCGTGACTTCGGCAGTGCCATCCTCACTCGTGGTAACACTGGCAGGGGACAGGGTTTCATTGGTCGATTGGATAAAATTAAAATTGACCGTCTGCCCCTGTAACGGACTCTGATTGCCACTGGTTAATAACACTTTCAATTTGGCATTACCGATAGCATTGATAGTCGTGGGAATCAGTGATAACGAAGCCCCGAAATAGAGCGTCAAGGTCTGACTGACATTGCCACTGGTCACGGTTAGCGTAACATCTTCTTTGGTGTTATCAGTGACCGTAAAGATGGCTTGACCGTAGGCATTGGTGGTGATTGGGACTTCGTGCAAAACCGCGCCGCCGGACACCGTAACACCTAAAGCTACGTTGGGTAAGAGTGCATCATTTTTGAGGAGCAACTCCAGTATAAAGGTATTTATTATTATCGTATCCACAAAGCCGCCCAAATTCTTAAGAATGTCCTCAAGATTAACTGGCCGTAGAATCGTTGCGGTGATTGTGCTAGGGTTCCCCGTCGCCAATATCACTTCGGAAGAGTTTATAATAATTTTTCCCACCGAGGAGTTAAAAGTCACATTCATCGGCTCACTGCGTACTCCACCAGCCGTGGCGGTGACTTGAAAAGTTTCCGCGATATTGTCAGTCACGGTGGTAGTAAACAGACCTTTTTCATCCGTGGTGCCACTCATGGCTTCAAAAAATGCCGCAGTGGAGGTACTAGAAAAACTCACCATGACCCCTGGTGTTGGCATATTGTTTTTGTCAAGTGCCACCGCAGTCAAAGTCATTTTAGACACGCCATCGGCTCGTTGGTAGTTGTTACTGACCGTCAATTTAACGGTAGAAACTCGGCTATCCACCGCACTGGAGACAAAAGTAATCGTCACCGGCGCAGCCGCAACTCCGCCAGCCGTCGCTGACACTTCAATCGTTTCCGCCACACTATCCGTGACGGTGGTAGAAAAACGACCATTCTCTCCGGTTTTACCGCTCACGGCTTCAAGCAAAGCGGTATCCGAAGGACTTACTAAATAAATTTGAACATTGGCAATCGGGACGTTGGCTGAATCACGCGCAATCACGGTGAGCGTCACGGGCGACTTGCCATCCGCGATTTGGAAATCGTTAGTCACGGTCAATTTTACGGTAGAAACTCGCGTATCAATCGACCCAGAGACAAAAGTGAGCGTCACGGTGGCACCGGTGATTCCTCCGGCGGTAGCTGTCACGCTTACCTTTTCTGCTACGCTGTTGGTTACGGTGGTAGAAAAACGACCATTTTCTGCCGTGGTTCCACTCACTGTTTCAAAAAACGCGGTATCCGAAGGACTCAATAAACTCACTGGTACCGAGGACACTGGCACATTTTGCGCATCTCGGGCAATGACCGTCACGGTGATGGCAGACTTCCCATCGGCTGGTTGAAAATCATTACTGATAATCACTTTTACCGAGGCGACTCGCTCATCAATCACATTATCTTTAAACGTCACCGTGGCTTGCGCCGACAATTGACCGGCATTAGCTTTGATTATCACTTCTCCTTTGTCCTTAGCAACATCGCTTACCGTGACTTGAGCGGTGCCTTCTGCCGTGGTGATTGCCGAAGTGGGGGTGAGCGTTTTATTGTTACTCCCAATAAAATTAAACGTCACCGTCTCCCCCGCAATCGGCACCTCATTCCCATCTTTCAACAAAGCAGTTAAAGTGGCAGTCTCCATCACACTACTAGAAGTTGGTAACAGACTTAAAGTCGCGCCAAAATATAAAGTCAGCGTTTGCGTCAACGACCCACTGCTTACTGTGACCACCACTGTTTCGGCCTTCTCATCCGTGATAAACACACTAGCTTTTCCCGAAGCATCAGTACTCAATGGTGCCGATTCGGTAAATTTCGCCGACCCCGAGACCGTCATCGATAATTGGGCATTCGGTAAAGCACCGCCTTGAATTTCATTGACCGCTTGAGTAGTGATAATGGTAATTTGGGCACTGCCATTCACGGGCAAAAATTTATCCACGGTCTCCAACCGCAATTCGGCCCCGGGGGCCAGAAAAGTCAAAGTCGTCGTCGCACTGTCTAATTGACCAGCCGCCACTTGTACTTTGACATTATCGGGACTGTAATCAGTCACATTGACCTGCGCTTTGCCGCTCTCGTCAGTTAACATTTGGGATTTATCCAACAGAGCTTGTCCCTGAGTTACACGATAATTCACCGGGATTCCCGTAATCCCCGCGCCGTTAGCATCATTCACGAGCGCGGTCAAGGGTAAAGGCGTGGTCCCATCAGCAATCCCCGTGGTAGAAGACGCTAAAATTTTCAAAGTCGCCCCAAAATACAATGGAATCTTTTGCGTAGCCGTATCTGCTTGCACTATCACCACCAAATTTTCACCCAGCGTATCGGTAATTTCAGTGGAAACTTCACCGAGCGAATTGCTCATGCCATTCTCCACCGTAATGCGAGCATGACTGAGATTACCTTCTGTCGTTAACATTTTGAAATTAACTCGTTGTCCAACAATAGGCAGTTGATTTTTATCGACAATCTGGGCGGTGATAGTGGCGGTATCTCCTATTTTCAATAAACTCGCTGAAGTTTTCGCCGCTAATTGACGATTCTCCCCAAACGCGGCTAAAAAATTCACCGTCGCTTCGGCCCGGAGGCTGCCCAAAGTAGCCTTAACTACCGCACTCCCGCCATTTTTTTCCAAATCCGTGACCGTCACCTGGGCGGTGCCATCGGTAGCAGTAACGGTACTGTTAGGGGATAAAATCTCGTTACTGCTCCCCGCTGAACCAAAATTCACCGTTTGCTCCGCCAAGGGAATATTATTGCCATCTCTTAACACAGCGGTGAAACTGGCTGTTTCTATAGCAGTCAACGAGGCCGGAATTAAAGTTAAACTCGCGCCAATATACAACGGTAAAGTTTGAGTCACTACTCCGCTACTCACTGTCACTACAATGGTTTCTGCCTGTTTATCCGAAATGATGAAGGTGGCCTGACCGGTCTCATCAGTCGTGGTGGGAGGAGTAGCCGAAAAGGAGGCGGCACCTGACACGGCAATTTTTAGCGGGGCATTCGGTAACGGGACTAACACGGCTTGAGTATTATCCGCAGTCGTATTGCCCAGTTGTAGCAGATTTTGCCGAGTCAACACCGTCAATTCTATCGACTCACCTTTTTGCGCAAATTGCTGTTTAGTGGTCAATTCAATCGCAGACGTAGGCGCAATAAAAGTCAATTTCATAGGGAGACTGTTCACCCCCTCGGCCACTGCCGTCACTTCAATAGTTTCTGCCACCATATCGGAAAAACCGGCCGTGAATATTCCTCGCTCATCGGTTTCATCCAGGTCCGCGTAAAATAATGCGTTAGGTGAATTGCTAACCATATTCACGGCAATATTGGGTAACGACGCATTATTGGCATCACGGACCGTGACTGCCACATTGATGAACGTGTTACCATCAGCCGGTTGGTAATTGTTTATCACTGTCAATTGTACTTTAGCGACCTTGGTGGCAGTGCTGGTGTCGCCAGTATTGCCGGCACCGGCGCCGCCGCCAGGACAGCCGGTGAGAAGAGGTAGCGTAATTAATAGCAATAATAAATAATGGAGTGAATGGAAGATATGAGTTAGCATAGAGAGTATTTTTACGGTTTTTAATTTAGATTTGACAACTTTCGACCAGTTGTCAAATCTGGCACCAACAATTTAGATTTGACAACTTTCGACCAGTTGTCAAATCTGGCACCAACAATTTAGA
>DZAL01000014.1:40164-41804 GCA_022729575.1 Thiomargarita sp. | reverse complement strand
TTTGACAACTTTCGACCAGTTGTCAAATCTGGCACCAAATTTAGATTTGACAACTTTCGACCAGTTGTCAAATCTGGAAATAATAGCCAAACCTCTTAACTGTGGTCAAACAACTCTAACTGATTAGGAATTTTTACTACCAACACCGTGGTATTATCCTGGTCCCATCGCAGTTTATCTTCCACTGCTACCAGTAATTGTTGCACTAATTCTTTAGCGAGTAAATCTTGTTGTAAAATCATCGTAATTTCCTCCTCGGACAAAGTGAACAAACCATCGCTGGCTAATAACAAACAATCCCCTGGCAATAATTCTAATGGCGTTGGTGAAGTGTCAACCAACTCCATGGGTCCGCCAGTCAGTGCCGAAAATAACATGTTACGCTCAGGGTGGCGGGCCGCGGCTTCTGGTGTCAGCAAACCGCGTTGCACTTGCTCTTGCAAAAACGGTTTAATTGAATGATCGGCATTGAGTCGGTGTAACCGACCAGCATTGTCGTACAACCATAATGGTGAGTCACCCACGCTAACCCATTCTAATTGCTCCTCATCATTCAAAGCTACTCCCACGAAAGTACAGCCCATACCATGTAATTCCGGTTTGACTTTGGTTTCTAGTGCTAATTGATAACTGGCTTGATATAAGGCATGTTGCAAACGTTGACTAACGGTGCCGGTCGTCGTGCGATAATCATCCATAAACGCTTGAATCGCACAATTGCTGGCATAAGCACCGCCATAGTGTCCACCTAAACCATCGGCCAGTACCATCAAGAAATCATGGGGCTGGCTATTATCAAAGCCGAAATCATCTTCCTGATAAGCCCGTTTGCCCTGAATCCGTTGACCGGCATAATGTTGGTCAATGACTAAGAATTGTTTTGCCAAGCGAAATCTTCTCCACATAGGGGAACAAAACGTAAAGTAGTGCGATCCACTATAATTTCCTCGCCCCCATGTAATTGTGCAGGAATCAATAGTGGTTGCGGACCCCTCCAGGTTGGACATAAAATTTACGACCACGCGGGTCATAAGTAATGATCGCATGTTGTGTTCGCGAAAGGTCCTCATCACCAAAATCTAAACAGACCCGCTCTATAAATTCCGTGTTTGCCGTTGGAGTCCGGAATTTATTCCGTGTTTGCCGTTGGAGTCCGGAATTTATTCCGTGGTTGCCGTTGGAGTCCGGAATTTATTCCGTGGTTGCCGTTGGAGTCCGGAATTTATTCCGTGTTTGCCGTTGGAGTCCGGAATTTATTCCGTGTTTGCCGTTGGAGTCCGGAATTTATTCCGTGTTTGCCGTTGGAGTCCGGAATTTATTCCGTGTTTGCCGTTGGAGTCCGGAATTTATTCCGTGTTTGCCGTTGGAGTCCGGAATTTATTCCGTTGAAACCCGGAATTCATCTTGCCTCAAATGGAATAAATTCTGTACCAAACACGGAATAAATTCCGGACTCCAAAACCCAAAACCAAACACGGAATAAATTCCGGACTCCAAAACCCAAAACCCAACACGGAATAAATTCCGGACTCCAAAACCCAAAACCCAACACGGAATAAATTCCGGACTCCAAAACCCAAAACCAAACACGGAATAAATTCCGGACTCCAAAACCCAAAACCCAACACGGAATAAATTCC
>DZAL01000014.1:30016-40064 GCA_022729575.1 Thiomargarita sp. | reverse complement strand
ATAAATTCCGGACTCCAAAACCCAAAACCCAACACGGAATAAATTCCGGACTCCATTCGTTACACCAGGTTCATTATCTGTTGGCTCATTTGATTAAGATGGACTACTTTATCACTCAATCCCGCTTCATATACTGAAAGAGGCATCCCATAAACCACGCAACTTTCTTCCGCTTCGGTGAAAATAACGCCTCCTTGTGATTTAATCCAAGCCGCGCCTTGTTTACCATCACAGCCCATGCCGGTCATCACAATGCCCAAGACCCGGTTCAAATAAACTTCCGAAGCGGATTGAAACAAGACATCTACCGAAGGACGATGGGGCGTGTTAGATGGACTCAAATCCAACTGTGTGATTGGTACCCCAGAAGTTGGGTGACGAACTATTTTAAGATGTTTGCCGGCGGGGGCCAAAAAAGCTACCCCCGGCCGTAATTCTTCGCCGGCCTGCGCTTCTACTACTTGTAAGGCCGAAATGTCATTCAATTTTTCGGCATACATTTTGGTATACCCTACGGGCATGTGTAGCACCATGGCCATGGGGATTGGAAAATTGGCGGGCAATTGTGGAATTAAAGTCCTCAAGGCTTGGGGACCACCGGTAGAAATGCCAAGCACCACCATATCGATTCGTCTGCCACCAGTCACGGCTGAGTAAGAAGCCGTTGGGGGTAGCTTTTCGATTTTAGGCATCGGCATCAAGTGACTAATATTCACCGCGGCGGCGGCCTTGACCTTAGCAATCAATTCATCAGTAATTTCCAAAATTTTATCGGTGGCTAAAGAGGTGGGTTTACGCACAAAATCAATTGCTCCTAACTCTAAGGCTTCCAACACTCGTTCGCTACTTTCGCTGGTAATACTCACGATAACCACTCGTAATGGTTGTTTGGCCATCTGTCGCCGCAAAAATCCTAGTCCATCTAGGTGGGGCATCACCATATCTAAGGTCACTACATCAGGATTGAGTTTTTCCACTAACTCTAACGCCTCCTCACCATCACTGGCGGCGCCGACGATTTCGATGAATGGACTACGTGACAGCATTTTCTTCATCACTTTGCGAATATATGCCGAGTCATCTACTACTAGCACTTTGATTAATTTATCCATAATTTTTTAAGTTGGGTGACAGATTTTTTTAAACGGAATAAATTCCGTACTCCAATGGCACGGTGCGGAGGTCCATAAGGTGCGTGGGACGCACCCTACGGAAAGTCTTAACGTTTGACGTAAACAAAAGCGCCATTAATTTCTTGCAAATCAAAATCCGTGGTTAATTTCAGCAATGATTCAGACGCACCTACGAATAAATATCCTGGGGTGTGCATAAAATCAAAAAACTGTTTTACCGTTTGTCGCACGGTGGCTTCAGAAAAGTAAATAAACACATTGCGACAGTAAATAAAATGAGCTCTCGCTAAGGGAGCAACCTCAGTTTTGGAAATGAGGTTAGCATTGGTCCATTTGACTCGTCGATGTATCTCTGGAGTAATTCGCCAGAAATTCTGTTCTGCGGTGAAATACTTAGCTTGTAATGCCAGCGACAAATTGCGTAGCGAGTAACCACGATACAAACCTTGACGCGCTTTCTCAATGGCTTGACGACTAATGTCACTGGCGATAATTTCAATATCGATACGTTCAAACCAGCCGGCTTCATTTAAGGCCATGGCAATGGTTAATGGTTCCTCACCAGTAGAACACACTGCACTCCAAATCCGTAACGGCAATTTAGGATTCAGCGCCACATATTGCGGTAAAATGGTCTGCACTAAAATTTGTATTTGGTCAAATTCTCGCCAAAAATAAGTTTCCGGCACTCTTAAGGTTTCGGTCAAGAGGGACCATTCTGTAACTGCCGCCGTGGCATCGTATTTGAGTAAATAGTAATAATCTAAAAATGAACTAAACCCTCGTTCTAATACTAAAGGCGACAGTTTATCTTCCAGCAAATCTCGCTTATGGTCATTAAAACATAAACCGGTACGTTCCGCAATTAAATCGCGCAAAATGGTAAATTCGGTTGGTGATAGTTTGACCGGTATCGATGGATCAAAACGCATTTCCCATTTTTTATTGGCAGAAAAAGAGTTGCTCATAAGTACCTGGGGAAATTAAGTTATAACCGTCCCTCATTTTCGGTGGTCACTGCCTGTTTAAGAAAGTTTTTAGCGGCACGTTGTACCGCTAAATTGACATCCTCAGCCGCCAACTTTGACACTGCTGAGGTAGCTACCCCTGGTTCTTTAACACGTCCTAAGGCAACGACCACCGCCAGGCGAACTGAAGCTTCTGGATCCGACAAGGCGGCCAGTAGATGTTGGAACGCTTGAGGATGGTTAAGTCGAACTAACGTTTCTACAGTAGCTGCGCGGATGGCTATTTGTTCATGGGTTAACCCTCGCGCTAACCACTCGATTTGAGACTCGTCTAATTGTGACAAGGCTTTGATACAAACACTGCGTTTACTGGGATGAGCGGCGACTGTAATAATAGCGGAAATTGCTTCTGGGGTAGCTATTTGTTTTAAAGCGGCAATCGCGGCTTCGGTACGGAGTAAATCTCCTTCCAGTAGCGCAATTTCTTGTAAAGCGGTCACCGCTTCTAAATTTCGATGTTGCGCTACGGCGCTAATTGCTTCCATATAACGAGCAGGTGCCAGGGAATGTAATGCTATTATTAATGGCGAGAGCGCTGCCGGATGATGAATCTTTCCCAAGGCGGACAACGCGGCTATGGCTAATTCCTCACTGGCCAATTGAGTGAGACGTTTGAGCAAAGCGATGGCTTGGACTTCACCCAGGGCCCCTAACGTTTCGACGGCCGCAATACATACTTGCTCGGCTTCATCATATTGTGCGAGTTGTATTAACTGGTGACCACAAGGCGCATTATGATGCTGACTCAAAGCCCGGGCCGCAAAGTAACGCACCCACGCCTCTGGGTCTTGCAATGCTTGGCACAGATAAGTGACAGCCTGTTCTCCATCAATGTCGGCCAAAGCCCGCGCCGCGGCGGCCCGAATTTTGGGCACATCAGTTTGTAAGGCGGTGACTAAAGTGCTCAAAATCTGTGCTTCCGAGTCAACATAAGGTAAGCTCTCAATAGCGGCTTGTCGCACCTTTTCGTTGGCATCTTGGCAAGCAGTGAGCAGTAATTCTAAACCATTTGGATAACCACCAATATAGCCGATAATTTTTACCGCCGACTCTCTAAGATAAGGATTATCATCTTGTAATAAAGTGATGACCCGGGGTGCCATCGCGGGAGGGTTCAACGCATTTAAAGCCGCAATCGTAGCTTGCCGCACCGCAGTATTGGGATGGCCTAAAAAATCCAAGAGCACTTCAAACGCCTGGGGATCTCCAATTCTAGTTAACGCATTAGCGATACCAATAATTAATTTAGGATTGTCGGCGGTCAATAAGATTTGTGTAAGTGCCGGTACCGCTCGTTTATCACCTAACCGTTCCAAGGCGGTTATGGTAGCTAGTCGAATTTCAAGGTCGTCGAGGGCTAGTTGTTCGATCAACAATTGTACTATGCGTGGCCCTTGACGAACTAAGGCTCTAACCACCTCAGTTTGTACCGTAGCTTTACCCAGTAATTGAGTTAACGCCTGCTCAACGGCTTCTCCGGTTAACCAGCCTAAAATCAAAGTCAGGGCGTGTAATTCTTCTTCTTTGGGATAATTCAAGGCCGCTAATAGATGACGCAATCCCTGCTCGGTAATGACCGGTTGTACTAAATGAACAATCTGTTCACCTTCATTGAATAATTCTTCATAACGATGATATAAAGTCGCAATCGCTTTGGCTAAAGTGAGGGTGAGAGTGCTCTGAGTATTTAATAATTGTGCTAAGGATACCGCTACCGTGGTATCTCCCAATTGTCCCAACACTTCAATGGCTGGCTCTTGCAATAGTTCATCTTCTAGTAACCGAATGATTCGTGGTAACACACTCGGGTCCCCAATTTTTTTCAACGCATCCAGGGCCGGAAAAGCTAAAAAGAAATCTCCCGATTCAGTGATATTGGCCAACACATCGACCGCTTCGATAGCACGTAATTTACCCAAGGCTTCAATCGCATTATAACGAACATTTTGGTTTGAATCATTCAACATGTCCATCAGCGCTGGAATAGCGCGTCGATCTGATTGCTCTCCTAAAGCCAAGACCACATAACCGCGTAAATCTTCATCCGGTAGTTGTAATAACTCAGTCAGTGGCCCAATAATATCTCCTTTCAGTTGCGCTAATACTTTCAAGGCACTATTCAATACACTGATGTCCTGGTGTTGATTGCGAATTTTGCCCACTAAGATAGCCACCGCATCCACATTGCGTTTTTGAGCTAAACTGTTGACCGCCACTTGGCGCACTCGCCAATTTTCATCACCTAACGCTTCCAACAATTGTTCCGTATCTTTCCATTCCTCGGTTTGAGTGGCTAACGATTGCACGGCTCGCAACCGTTGCGACACCTCGCCACTTTTTAGTTGTTCCGATAATTCACTAAGTTCGCGTTCCCATTCTAACTGTGGTGTCAAATCTTCAATGGTGACAATCATACCCACAATAGTCTCATGTTCACGTAAGGGGGCAATTGTCACCCGTTGCTGCATATACTCAAATCGTTTGGAATGGGTACGCGGTACACAAGGAATCAAATAGGAATAAATCGGCGGTAATAATTTTTCTATGTTCCCTATGGTGAGAACTTGTTGAAAATAAGTACGAAATCCTCGGTGCTCTAAATCCGGGAAAATTTCCAGCAAACTGGTACCACGGACCGTTTCTAACGATAAACCCGTAACTGCGGTTAACCAGCTATCCCAAGAACGTATCTTCAGGTTAACATCTGTAGTAAAAATACCAATGGATTGTTCAGATTGATTCATAAATTTAGTTTGCATGATAGCGATTTTGGAGTCCGGAATTTATTCCGTTTCAAACCTAGTAAGACGGAATCAATTCCGGACCCCAACTTCTTAATTCACCTTACGCATGGTTAACTCAACCACCCCTAGCCCCTCCTTGGTAAGGAGTACGCACTACCGGCACCGCCAGGATACCCCCCTCCTTACCAAGCTACTCTATGCACACCACTGCATTTCTGCTCGTTCCCACGCGGCGCGTGGGAGGGCGAGCCGAAAACTATTTAGAATGTTGGAGTAGAGGCTTTAGCCGGTAAGGGTTGGTGCCCCATTAAAGGTCGTCGCGGCCGGCCCACCGGCTAAAGCCTCTACTCCAACAGGTTTTTTCTCGTTCCCACGCTCCGCGTGGGAACGAGCAGAATATCCTCTGCGATTTCAGTGATGCTAAGTACTGAAGCAGAAATTTGGCGGTATTTTCCCTCACCCCCGACCCCTCTCCCAGAGGGAGAGGGGCGAAAGAAAATACGGGAAAATTTATGCTTCAGTACTTACCCTTACCAAGGAGGGGTTGGGGGTGGTAGTGCGTAAGATGAGTTCTTAACTTAACTGAGTTATCAACTTAACTACCGCTTCCGACCGTCTTAGTAATTCAGCAGTACCATGCCGGGATTCCTGAATTTCACCAACATACTTCTCAGTGATTTCAGTGATACTCACAAATGATTTCAATAACCGTTCACTAATACCAAAATGTTCCCGGTTAGCCCGCGTGATCATGCCAATTTGTTTAGACACACTTTGCGTAGCGGTAGTCATATCCTCAACCCCGCGGGTTTGTTCACGCATCGATTTAGCCAGTTGGGCCGCTTGTTGACGCATCGATTCCACCGCCTTAGTAATTTGCTCCGACGCGATCGATTGTTCTCCCATCGCTTTAGTTACCAGGTCCACCAAGCGACTCAGTAAATTTGCTTGTTCTAAAACTTTAGCACTGAAGGTATTTTGCTCGTTTAATAAACGACTGGTGGAAGCCGAAGATTTACGCATAATTTCAACCGCTTGCGTAATCTGTCCCGCCGCTTTCGCTTGTTCAGCGGTGGCCTTACTGACTTGAGCCGCTAGATTGGCGGTATTTTGGGCCGCTTTGATAATATCTCGGGCCGCCCGAGTTTGCTCATTCATCGCCAAAGTCGTTTGTTGGGCAATCTTACGCATCTCTCTGACCGTTTGCATCATGAGTTCTACTGTCTTCGTCTGTTCGTTCGTGGCCAGCGCTACCTGTTTGGCCTGAGTTACCGTATTAGTTATCGCTTCCACTACTGACTGGCCGATGACGATTTGTTCATTGGTCGAGACGGTGATTTTACTAACGATATTGACCGTATTGTTAATTCCGGTCAGAATTTTTTTCAAGCCAGTCAAGCCATCTTCGGCCAAGCGGCCACTGTCTTCGGCAACACGAGTACCTTCGTTGGAAGTGAAAATGGCTTCACTGACGACTTCTTGTAACGATTTGATAATCGCAGCAATTTCTGAAGTGGCTTGCGCTGACCGGTCGGCTAAATTGCGAATTTCTTCGGCCACTACCGCAAATCCCCGCCCGGCTTCCCCCGCCCGCGCCGCTTCAATTGAGGCATTCAGTGACAACAGGTTAGTGCGTTCGGCAATGAGATTAATGGTGTCAACAATACCGGTAATTTCATCGGCGCGTTTTCCCATCTGTTTGATAACGACGGCTGATTGGGTCATGGAATCGCGGACTCGGCCTAAACCATGAATGGCTTTTTCGACCGCAGCCCCACCTTCCTCGGCATCCCGGGACGCACGTTGAGTGACTTCTTCCGCTTGTTTCGATAAATCGGCTACGGCGCGAATGGAACGATCTAACTGATTAACATTGGTCGCCGCCTTGTTGGCGGTCTCAGTAATCTCTTGCGCATTTTTCGCCACACTCTGCACCGACCGTCCCATTTCTTCCATACCATTGGCATTTTGTTCGACCAATGACACCAAACTTTCAGTCATCCCACTGACTTGTTCAATTGAGGAAGCGGTTTCATTGATAGCCGTCGTACTTTGGTCGGCGGCGGCAGTTAAATCATCGGCATTCGTCGCCACCGATTGAATCGAACGCGCCATTTCCTCAATACTGGCCGCAGTTTCATCGATGGAAGAGGCTAACATTTCCGAATCTCTTCCTACTGACTTAACACCTTCCACCATTTGATTAATGGAAGTCACCGCTTGAGTAGCCACAGTTGACATCTCTTGTGTCGTCTTCGCCACCTGTAGAATCGAGGCCGTCGTTTCTTGGATCGAAGCCGCGGTTTGGGTAATCCCCGAAGACAGATCCGTGGTATTTTTATTCACTTCTTCAATGGAAGCGGCCATTTCATTGGCGGAAGAGACTAATTCTTCGACCGAAGTGGCGACCGATTCAGCTTGAGTAGCGGTTTCTTTCAGCGACGCGCTCAATTCATTGGTTTCGCTGACCACGGTGGTTAACAAATGTTTTTGTTTTTCGGCTCCGCCCAACGCTTTTTCTAAAAGTCCGGTATTATTGGCACTCAACCGTGTCATTGGTTCAGTCTCAGCGCGTAGTGGTATCAGATCCGCAGCGGAAATACCTGTGGGCGTGGTCGCCGTTGCTATATCATTCGTGATTTTCTTTCTACTGGTTGCCATATTTGTGTGTACTCCATAAGTAACTGGGTAGTACCCTCACCCCCGGCCCCTCTCCCAGAGGGAGAGGGGAGTACGGCGAAAATACCGGTGTTCTCCCCTCTCCCTCTAGGAGAGGGGCCGGGGGTGAGGGATGAACTGTTAATTCCGTGCTACTGACTCCGCCGGTGATTCGTGATCCGCCATTTCGGAAAAATTCAGGAGTTCTTGAATCTCTAAAATCAGTATTAGTCGTGAACCTAGTTTAGCAATCCCGGCTAAATATTTACCACTCAATCCTGATAATTTTTCTGGTGGCGGTTGAATAGCCTCAGAGGGAATGGAGACAAATTCTCTAGCCGTGTCCACGATTAAACCAATCGTTCTCCCTCCCGTGTTGACGACTATCAAACGAGTACGGGTATCATGCGCAATTTGGTCAAAACCAAAACGTACTCGCAAATTCATGGCAGGGATAACTTGCCCGCGTGATAGGATGACACCTTCCACAAAGACAGGTGCTTTCGGTACTGGCGTAATTTGGTCAATCATTTCCATTTGTTGGACCAAACGACTAGGTATACCATAGAGAGTTTTGCCTAATTCAAACAGAATAAATGGTTCTGAAGTTTTATGAAGGTCTGACATAATAAATGAACGCTTGTAGTTAAGGTAGGGTGCGTCCTCCGCACCAGTTGATAGAACGCACCGTGCCGCCAGTGGTGCGTGGGACGCACCCTACCAATCTATTCCTTATACGACTGCAAATACTCCGCAAATTTGCGTAAGTTCTCCACTTTCTGGAAATCCAAACTTTGATTGTTTTCCAAATACTTTCTGGTATAAGCGGCTAATTTTTTGCCATCAAAAAATTTATCCACCAAGTCTCTCGCCTCTACCAAGTGCGGGTCAGCATTTGGTACCGCATTACTTTGCGGTCCCCCCCAAATTATCGAATAGAAAAAATGACCCACATAAATTTTCTCTTCACCAGACTTATCTTCCTCAATCAATTTTAATTCGGCAATGGCATTCTTCACTTGATTGAGCAAGACAAAATTTAAAGCGCGGAAGTAATGAGCATCTAGCGCATGGTCAATGGCAAGGGTATAGACCGAACCGATTTGGCCAAGTAAATCTTGAAAAGCCTGATTAGATTTTTGCACAAAATCAGCCAATACCGGTAGCGGTGGTCGATTCCGTCTAGTCAGCACGGCATAGGCTCGTAAATAATATTCTCCCAGGAAAAAATGAGCCGCGGGTGCATATTTGCTTTTAGGATAGTTTTTATAAACTCGTTGAAATTTGGCTTCAACTGTCGGGCTGACTTTATCATTGCTGTAATCGAAGACAGCATCTCGATACAAACCCTTAGCTCGCATTAAGGCACGGTCCAACAGGTTTTTCAGAGTAGCCTCAGTTTCCGCTTGATACAGATCATACAAAATTTTTTCGACTTCGTCTTGATGAGTAGCGGTCCAGAAAAAATCCAAAGAATCTAAGGTACTGGCCACTCCATTTTTGACTAAATCGGTCTGAGAGGAGAGCGAGGTAATTAAAGTTTGAATCAGCGCGGGCCGAGCGGTTTCTGGGCTATTTTCTAAATGCTGTTTTAGTGCCACTTTAGCATTGATACGCGCTAAGGAATCAGTGGATTCAAACGGTTTTAACAAATTTGCCAAATCTTGGGCCATGACTCCTGGGGCATACATCCATAATACCCCTAATAGACAACCAAATAAACGTCGACGATAATGATGGAACATGATTATTTTCTCCATACAAACATTTGTGCTTCTTGAATATTGGGATTATATTTAAAAAATGCCTCAGGCCCAAACGTCACTTTCTCTGGATAACGGGGTGAAATAGACAGGATGTTATTGGCTAACTCCTTTAGAGACACTTCATATTTGCCAGTTTCGGTACCCACTGTAGCGGTGCCGGCATAGACTTCAAACAAGTCATCTTCTGGTTTGATTAATCGTGGCGGATTCAAATACCAGAGGGATATAGTTAATTTATCAGAGCTAATTGGTTTATTAGCTTGGTTTGCTTGACAAAGGTTAAGGTCTGCCAATTTACTCTGAACTTGCGTGACGACCTCTTCTGGCGTTAACTTCGGTATGGTGGGTGACGTAAGATACAATGCCTGCTTAATCTCTTGCAAAGCTTTGCCTTCCCCAAAATGAGGTCTGACCATGATAATCACCAGGCCCATCACAATAAAAATAGCTGCTCCCCCACCCAAAGTTTGTCCTGTCGTAGTAAAGGTACCAGTGGAACCTAAAAAACCAGTAAATGCCATCGTCAAAGCGGCAATGAAAAACAAATACTGAAATAACTCGCTATCGGGTCTATCAGGTCCGAAAATGAATATGCCAAAGAAACTGGCAAAAAATACAAAGAATAGTACCAAAATAATTAGCTTATCTTTATCACTCATGGTGATGATTTTCCCCTGTAAGTTGAAACTCAGATTTGAAACTCAGATTTGAAACTCAGA
>DZAL01000014.1:0-29916 GCA_022729575.1 Thiomargarita sp. | reverse complement strand
TTTGACAACTTTTCGAAAGTTGTCAAATCTTAAAACTCAGATTTGACAACTTTTCGAAAGTTGTCAAATCTTAAAACTCAGATTTGACAACTTTTCAAAAGTTGTCAAATCTTAATAATAAGAGATTTTATTATAAACACCTTTAAATAAATTGTAAACAGGGACTATCGCAATTAAAAACTATTTGACTTTTTATTTACTTATGATTACTCTTTATTATCACAGTAATTTAATGTCAATTTAGAAATACTCATGCAAGAACAATACAATCCAGAGATTATCGAAACTGAAGTCCAACAACGTTGGGAGCAGAAACAATCATTTAAGGCCATAGAAGACCCTAAGCGAGAAAAATTTTACTGTTTGTCCATGTTTCCTTATCCCAGTGGCCGCTTACACATGGGACATGTCCGCAATTACACTATTGGTGATGTGATTGCCCGTTATCAACGTATGCAGGGCAAAAATGTGTTACAACCCATGGGCTGGGATGCGTTTGGATTGCCCGCGGAAAATGCGGCACTTCAGAATCAAGTGGCCCCGGCCAAATGGACCCGTGATAATATTGCTTATATGCGTCATCAACTTAAACGACTGGGTTTGGGCTATGATTGGCAACGCGAAATAGCCACTTGTGATAGTGATTATTATCGTTGGGAACAATGGTTATTTCTCCAATTATATAAGAAAGGTTTGGTTTATAAAAAGACCGCTCCGGTTAACTGGGATCCGGTAGATCAAACCGTACTCGCTAATGAGCAAGTGATTAATGGTCGCGGTTGGCGGTCGCAGGCGTTGGTAGAACGACGCGAAATTCCGCAATGGTTTTTAAAAATTACTGCTTATGCCGACGAGTTATTAAGCGGTTTGGATACTTTAACTGAGCAGTGGCCGGATGCGGTAAGACTCATGCAAATCAATTGGATCGGTCGCTCGGAAGGAGTAGAAATTCATTTTGCCGTGGGTGAGGAAGATTTAACTGTGTTTACCACGCGCCCAGATACTTTGATGGGGGCTACCTACGTGGCGATTGCGGCCGAGCATCCGGTGGCACAACGGGCGGCCACTCAACAACCGCAACTGGCTAAATTTTTAACCGAATGTACTCAAACCCAAACGGCCGAAGCGGCATTGGAGACCATGGAAAAAATTGGTATGGATACTGGATTGAAGGCGATTCATCCTATCACCGGTGAAGCCTTACCAGTCTGGGTGGCCAATTTTGTCCTCATGGGTTATGGTGCTGGTGCCGTCATGTCGGTCCCAGCTCATGACCAACGTGATTTCGAATTTGCGCAAAAATATGGTTTACCCATTAAACAGGTCATTCTGCCAGCCGGCGAATCATCGGTTGACGAGCCACTGGCCGCCGCCTTCGTCGAACCTGGTATCTTAATCAATTCCGGTCAATTTACGGGCTTAAGTTCATCCTCCGCTTTTGTCGCTATCGCTAAATTTTTAGAAACTAAAGGTCGTGGGCAACGCCAAGTCCATTATCGTTTACGCGATTGGGGGGTCTCCCGACAACGTTACTGGGGTTGTCCCATTCCCATGATTGAATGTCCGGACTGTGGCACCGTGCCGGTCCCGGAAACTGATTTACCGGTCGTCTTGCCAGAAAACGTGGTGATGGAGGGACCTCGTTCACCGTTAACCCAGGACCCTAACTTTTATCAAGTGCCTTGTCCCCAGTGTGGCCAAACCGCGAGACGAGAAACCGATACGTTTGATACTTTTATGGAATCCTCCTGGTACTACGCTCGCTTTGCTTGTCCCGATTGTCAAACTGGCATGTTAGATGAGCGGGTAAACTATTGGCTACCAGTGGACCAATATATTGGTGGGATTGAACATGCGATTTTACATCTCCTTTACTCACGCTTTTTCCACCGCGTGCTCCGCGACCAAGGATTAGTCAAAGAGGATGAACCTTTTAGCCGGTTATTAACTCAAGGCATGGTCCTCAAAGACGGCACTAAGATGTCAAAATCCGTGGGTAACACTGTGGATCCACAGAGCCTGATTGACCAATATGGCGCTGATACAGTACGCTTATTTACGATGTTTGCCTCGCCCCCGGAACAATCCTTGGAATGGTCTGATACTGCGGTCGAAGGCGCGTTTCGCTTTTTAAAACGGTTATGGAAACAAGTGGAAACGCAAGTCAAGCAGGGTCGACCCACAGCGAAACTAGCTATGGACACGTTAACTCCAAGCGAGCGCGAATTACGGCGGCAAATTCACGTTGCCATTAAAAAAGTCAGTGATGACATGGGGCGTCGCTACACCTTCAATACGGTCATCGCCACCTGTATGGAATTACTAAACACCTTTAGTCGGGTTGAGCAGACGGCAACTACTCGGGTTATTCTACAGGAAGGTTTAGAGGCGATAGTCTTGATGTTATCTCCGATAGTCCCGCATATTACCCAAAGTTTATGGGAAGCGTTGGGACATCCCGGCCTGATTCTCCATGCCAGTTGGCCTTTGGTTGAGGAGCAGGCGTTAACTCGTGACGAAGTGGAATTAGTCGTACAAGTCAATGGTAAAGTCCGTGGTCATCTTTTGATGGCAATAGATGCCGATCAGGCTACTATTGAAACGGCCATTCTAAAATTGCCCAATGTGCAACGATATATGGAAGGTAAAATGGTGAAGAAAATCGTGATAGTCCCCAATAAACTGATCAATGTGGTAGTGGTGTGAACGTGAAACCACAACTATCTGAATTTACTAAAAAAAATAGTCGTCACTGGTGGCTAATACCCTCCTGGCCAATCCATCTCGTGATGAGTCTGTCATTGCTCGTCGGCTTAACCGCCTGTGACTTTCATCTACGCGGAAGTACGGCCTTAACTTGGTCCAAAATATATCTACAATCAGAAGCAGCCGACCGGCTTACTCAAGAAGTGCAACGAGTCCTCAAAGAGGAGAACGTTGAAATAATGCCGACTGCCCAGACCGCTCAACTCGTGTTACGGTTAAGTGAAGAAATGATTGACCGGCGAGTCTTGTCAGTTTCAGCCGTTTCTGGTAAAATGCAAGAAATTGAGTTAAATTATCGGGTGACGATGACCGTACAGCAACCCGATAATAAAATCTTACTAGCTCCGCAAGTGATTAGTTTATCTAAAGATTACACCTTTGATGAAACCGCTGTACTGGCAATGGGTGAAGAGGAGAATACTTTACGTGAAGAGTTATTGCAAGATATGGTGGCACAAGTGGTGCGCCGACTACAATCCATCAAAATAAAACCCTAAGACGTGAAGTTAGATTTGACAACTTTCGAAAAGTTGTCAAATCTTAAATTTGAAGTTAGATTTGACAACTTTCGAAAAGTTGTCAAATCTTAAAGTTAGATTTGACAACTTTCGAAAAGTTGTCAAATCTTGAAAGTTAGATTTGACAACTTTCGAAAAGTTGTCAAATCTTGAGACACCCTCGTTATCACCATCAATTTATGACCACCAACTTAGCCAACCTCCTCGCTCAAGGCTTACAAACCCTTCACTTGTCCTTATCGCCGGTGACGCAAACACAATTGTTAAACTACCTACAGCTACTGATTAAATGGAATCATGTTTATAACTTAACAGCAATACGAGAAATTGAAGCTATGTTAGCTAAACATATTTTGGACAGTTTAGCAGTGTTACCTTACCTCAAGGGTCAACGTCTGCTCGATGTTGGTACTGGCGCTGGTGTACCAGGTCTCGTACTCGCCATGGCTCAACCCACTTGGCAGTGGGTATTAGTGGACAGTAATGCCAAAAAACTTCGGTTTGTCCAACAAGCCATTATGGAATTAGAAATCACCAACGTGGAGATAGTCAAAACTCGAATTGAAGACTATTCACCGGTAGCAAATTTTAATACCATCTTGTGTCGTGCTTACAGTAGTTTGTCGGAGTTTTATCACCAAACCGCTAGACTCTGTGCAGTAGAAGGCTGTCTGTTGGCCATGAAAGGTGCTTATCCCGCGACTGAAATAGCGGAATTGACGACATTGCCCATACCAATACAAACTATTGCCCTCCAAGTCCCGCAGTTAATAGCAGAAAGACATTTAATTATCCTCCGACCGCCGTCACCTGTTTACCTATCGGTTAGTAGTCCAATTGATAATGGTCGTCCTACTCTGGAGTTGGATTCCAACTGATTTCGGTAGCTCTGAAATCTGGGTGATTAAGCCAAATTTATAGCCCCCGCGTTGGAGTTCAAATCTTCAGCTTTGGCAACCTGGCAGACCCACCAGGTTCAAACACCAAGCCATCCAAATCTGAAGATTTGGACTCCAGACTGAGCACCCACATTTCACTACTACCAATACGGGTGTGTTGTCAGTCCTGATTATTGTTAAACTTGGAATATAAGTTGCTTTGATTTAATCAATCTTTATCGTTACATTAAAAATATTCTTCATTAAAAATATTTGGTATTTTAGGAGATTGAATTATGAAAACTCACGACACGTTTAAATTACGGATGATGGCGCAAGTACGTCAAATTCGTCAATATAAAAGAACATTAGCGCAACAAGGACGACGTTTAAGTTGGAATGAAGCAGCGTTGGAATGGATAACTCGCTATGCGGCGGAGTTTCCGGCGGAGACTCGCTAGACAATTAAGGCTTGATTCGACGAAACGATTGATGATCATTAGCTTCAATCACGGCAATAATTTCTAACGATTCATCCACCCTGCCAGTATCTTTTTCTAAACGTAGTCGTACTGCATTGGGTAGCCCTTGTAGCTTTTTCGCCGACCATTCATCCAACCACTTAGTATCAGTTTTAAACTGCTCATCAAAGTATAAATACTCAAAGAAGGCTTTATAACCTTCAAATGCAGTGATAGGATCGGTTTTTTTTAAATTTTCACTCGGATCGCTGGCAAATGCCGACACCACACGAATTTCTATGCCCGGTTTGTCTTTAGCAGGTTTCAACTGCCAAGCGGTTAAGCCACGTTGTCGACCTGGGGAAACTGTTGACACAAAGCTCAATTCATCTTCAGTCCCTTCAAAAAACAAATGTCGTTGATTATCATCACGGTCAAAATAAACATGAGGAAAACCACCTTCTAACGCTCTTTCCAGTTGTAATGCTATTAACCCTACTTCTAAATTATCTTCTAACTGACTACTCGACCGCTCCCAATCTTTAACCACGATATTTATCCCCACGGTAAGCGTTAACATCACCATGGCTGATAGTGTGACTGCTATCAAAACTTCTAATAAAGTAAACCCTTGTCGGTAACGCAACATTATTGTGAGGTATCCAATTTTTTCCAACGCACAGTGGTAATTTCTATATTTTTGCCTTGACTCTGCCAAGAATAAGGCTCTAAGGCCATTAAAATTGGCCGCGTTTGGTCTTCAGGTTTTTCTAACAGCGATTCAATATTTATTTTTAGCGACTTGGCATATTGTTTAGGAAATTCAGGATACTCAGGTTTTTCTTCAATTTGTGCCACATTAATAGCCGCTCGTAAAAATAACACTTCCCCAATTTGAGCCGACGCTTTAAACGCCAATTGTTTACTGCCGGCTAATAAACCAAAAGTGGTGCCCAATACTAGCCCCATAATCGCTACCGCAACCAGGACCTCCAACAGAGTAAATCCTTGCGCCGATGATCTATTAATCTGATTGGCTTTGCTTTGTGCATGATGAGTTGCATTTTGCAAAGAAAGTTTCGCAAAATGAATAAATTTTAGCTTTTTCATGGTTGGCCAGGACCTCTCATTTTTGGGTGTCTATAAATTCCGAAGTTACTTTACCGGTTAAATGGTTAATGAGGATTTTAATTTGATGTCCTTGATAACTTAAAATTAAGTCTCCGCCATTGCTTCCGCCTTCCGGATAAAAAGTAATTTGATAACTGGTGGCAGACTCCGACTGCTCACTTTCCTGCGGCATTGCCACTGGCTTAACCGAATTACGGTCCGACGGTTTATCCTCGTTAACCTTATCCACCATTTGTAAAGTCGCGCCATGACTAACCCACTGGATAACGTTAGTCGACACTGTAGTTTGGGACCCGGTCTGCGCTGACTCACCGGCCGACAATAGTGCCACTTGTGATTTACCTTCGACAATAGCAGTGCGACGTGCGTAGTTTAACACGGCAATCGCTTGACGCGCTTGGGCTTGCAATAAGGTCATGCTACCACTGCTAATCCGTGGCACTACCACCGCGGCTAACATAGCCAGAATGGCCAGCACCACCAATAATTCTAACAAGGTAAAACCGGGGGCAAGAAGAGGAAGAGGTTGTTTATTCATATTTGGAGTCCGGAATTTATTCCGTTGGAAGCAGGATGAATTCCGGATTTCAACGGAATAAATTCCGGACTCCAACGGCTATTCCTTAGTTTAGTAAGGAAGGGAGTATGCGCTGATTGAGTTGACCTAGTATACTCCCAATGCCATTAAGTTAAGCTGAAGTTACGGCGTTGGAGTCCAAATCTTCAGATTTGGCAACGCCGTCTTACCTTGACCAATCTCGTCCAAATCTGAAGATTTGGACTCCAACGCGCCTTAACTTAATGGCAGTGCTAGTATACTCCCCTCCTTGTTAAGGAGGGGCTGGGGGTGGTTATACGTAAGATGAGTTAATTAGATTAAGCGATCGCCGCTTTTGCCTTCTCTACTAAAGCCGCAAAATCATCCTTATTGAAAACCGCCAACTCCGCCAAGGTCTTGCGGTCAACGGTAATCCCGGCTTTTTGCAAACCATCCATGAAGCGACTATAGGACAATCCACATTGATGCGCTGCCGCATTAATCCGAATTATCCATAAACTGCGAAACTCCCGTTTGCGTTGTTTACGGTCACGATAAGCATATTGTGCTGCTTTAGTCACCGCTTGTTTCGCGACACGAATGACGTTACGACGAAAGCCCCGATAACCCTTGGCCGCTTTCAATAATTTTTTATGTCTGGCGCGTACAGTAACGCCACGTTTAACTCTTGGCATGGTTCAAATGTCCTCACAAGTAAGGGAGTAAGCGTTTAATCATTTTCACATCAGCACCATCCACTAAAATCGGTGCCCGTAAGTGACGTTTCCGTTTGGTACTTTTCTTAGTGAGAATGTGACGGCGACAGCTTTGGTTACGTTTAAACCCACCGCTGGCAGTGGGACGAAACCGTTTAGCCGCACCGCGATTAGTTTTCAATTTAGGCATTGATAACTCCGAAGTTGGATAGTTAAAGTTAAGGATTTATTTTAGCCTTTTTGGGGGCAATTATCATCACCATTTGCTTGCCTTCCAGTCTAGCATATTGTTCTATTATACCATACTCAGCAAGGTCGGTTTCTAAACGCTTAAGCAGCCCTACCCCCAGGTCTTGGTGGGTCAATTCTCTGCCACGAAAGCGTAGGGTGATTTTGGTTTTATCCCCTTCTTCTAGGAATCGAATCAGATTACGTAATTTAACCTGATAATCTCCTTCGTCAGTCGCTGGTCGGAGTTTGATTTCCTTAATCTGGACTTGTTTTTGTCGTTTTTTTGCCGCATGACGCTTCTTACTTTGTTCAAACAAGAATTTGCCATAGTCCATGATACGGCACACCGGTGGTTTAGCTTGGGGTGCAATTTCCACCAAATCCAATTCACCTTCCTGTGCTTTTTGTAGTGCCTCGCGTGTTGGGACAACGCCAACCTTGTTACCTTCAGCATCAATGAGTAGAATTTTAGGCACGGTTATTTCTTCATTTAAGCGGGTGCGTTTTTCGGTAGCGATGTAATTGCCCTCCTGTTTGGTTAGTGATGATTATCAATCAATAGCAAGTATCAAGTATACAGCTAAAAAATTCATTTGCTCTTAAATGGTTATTAAATTATACTACACACGACTATAATTTAAAAGACCGACTATTCAATATTATACTTCTACAATGAAATTATTTTTATAACATATTGATTTTAGTATATTATATAACTAATATATGGAATTAAAACGATAGCTTAAAGCGATAGTAGCTGTTTAATTTTCAGGGAAATTATAAAAAAAGTGGGTTAATATCGTTTGATTTCACTCAGCAATATCCCATATCAGCGTATTTCGTTTTAATTTTGAGTAATCTTGTACCGGGTAGTGATAAACCTCTCAAATTTCAAAGACCTATTGAGTTTAGCCGTGAGCCTGCAATAATTAAAAATTACTCAAAAGACTTGGCTTAACTATTAATTCACCTTACGCCTGGTTAACTCAACCACCCCTAGCCCCTCCTTGCTAAGGCGGGGAATATCCCCTACGATTTCAGTGAGCTACTCCCCTCCTTACCAAGGAGGGGTTGGGGGTGGTAGTGCGTAAGGTAAACTATTAATTCTAAAATGTCTTTCAATTCTGATTCAGACAACGGCGTGATTTCTCTTAAAACAGGTAACTCATTATGGATATTAAATCTCTTTCTACCCTGATTGCCCTCGTCGGCGGTATGATCGGCGTGATTAGTGCTATCTGGGGTCTTTTCCGGTTTTTCACTAATCTATCCAATCAAAACAGCGAGTTAAAAACGCGCTTAACGGCTTTAGAAACTCACGTCAATACGTTAACGAGTGAGAATCACTCTAGTAAACTCAGCGAGTTAAAAGGTCGCTTAGATACCTTAGAAAGTAAAAAGGGCTTGCAGGAACAAGTGGAGAAGATTCAAAAGGAATCAATCCACAAGTTGCAACAACGGGCGACCGAGTGGCATGACCAGTTAGCGACTGACCTAGTGCAGCAACAGGCACAAGTTCATGCCAGTCTTCAGAGGTTAAAGACGCATGAGGCTTCTAGTTTAGCCGTGATAACCGACCGGGCGCAGCAGTTAGTGCAACGGTTTCAAGAAGTTGAACAAGAGATGGAGGTTTTGCGACAAGAGAAGGTATCCACTCGGCTGGCCAGTTTGGAAGTGCAAGTTGAAAAAATACAAAGTGCTATTTCCAGAAAACAGTGGTGGCCTCAATTAGACGAACCGTGGCAAGCCATCTTCAAGGAAGCTATCGGAATTAAAGGCGAACCCACGGAAGATGAATTGGAGGCCATTTTCAGTCTGACCAAGTTAGACTGTTACGATAACAAACTGACCCACTTAGAACCGTTGCGGGCGTTGACGGGCTTGCAGACCTTGGAATGTTGGAATAACCCACTGACCAGCCTAGAAGCGTTACGGGCATTGACGAGCTTGCGGAGATTGAACTGTTGGAATAATCAACTAACCAGCTTAGAAGGGCTGCAGGCGTGTACAGGCTTGCAATCTTTGCACTGTAGTTATAATCAATTGACCAACTTAGAACCGTTGCGGGCATTGACGGGCTTGCAGAAGTTGAGTTGTAATCGGAATCAACTGACCAGCTTAGAACCGTTGCATGGTCTGAAGAGTCTGAAGGAATTAAACTGTGAGAGTAATCCATCTTTGAGTCAAGCAGAAATAGAACGCTTCAAGAAAGCAGTACCTTCTTGTGAAGTCAAATCTTAGGAGGCACAGCCTGAATCGCAGATTGACGCAGATGATACCAATGACGCAAATTAATTATGAAATCATTGACGGGGTCAGAAGAACTAAAGCGGCTAGTTTAATTGGTAAACGATTCATTCTCGCCGAGATTTTGACCGATGGAAAACAGATTGAAATAAAAGAAGTTCCCATTGATTCATTAGGTTCGCCTTTTAAACAAAACATTCAGTATCACACCACAGAACAAGTAAACAGATTTCACCGGATTCTTGATGCCACGAAAGCCAATAAGAAATTGCCACCCATTCAAGTAAGACTGGGCCATCGTGGTCCCAAGATAAATGAAGTTAGCTTTGATACCTACGGAGGAGAATAATCATGGTTAAGACAGACCAATTAAATGGCGCACTGTATGCGTTACAAGGTGTTTTAGTTCATGCCAGGACAATGGCTTATGACCGAAAAGAACATCGCAAAATTGCAGAACTTCTGGATTGGGCCGAGTATTTACCGGCACTACTGACCGCCGAAGAAGATACCACAGAACAATTCCGAAAAGTGCTATCTGAAATAGCGAATCAATATCAGTGTCAGTTCATTTTAGAACGCTTTGAACAACCACCGCTATGAGGCCGCCGACACTATGACCAGAAACAAACATGTCGGTTCTAATTTTGACGACTTTCTGGCCGAAGAGGGCATTTTAGTTAAGTAGGGTGGGCAATAGCCTTATCGTTGCCCACCACTTTGAAGAATTAAGTTAGTTGGTGGACAAATCAACACTTACCCACCCTACACCGATTGTAGTCATTAAACTCAAGTACAATTAAACTAATTACCATTCACTTCCAGAGGACCAATCATTATGACACCTTGGTATGAAACTTTACGGAAACCGCCGCTTACCCCGCCTAATTGGATATTCAGTCCAGTGTGGACTATTCTTTATCTATTGATAGGCGTAGTGATTTATCTATACTTAACCATTCCGATTCAACCACTATGGTCTATCACTACAGCCATTCTAGTTTTACATTTAGTCGCAAATGGGTCTTGGTCCTTCTTATTCTTTCGCTGTCAGTTACCTGGCTGGGCTTTGATAGATATACTGCTGATGGATGCGACTCTGATATTCTTAGTAATTAGTTTTTGGCAGGTCTATCTAATGGCCGCCATCTTACTGATGCCTTATCTGTTCTGGATACTATTTGCGACCTATTTGAATTATGCTCTATTTAGACTCAACTAATTAAGTCTAAGTGTACAAGAAATGGAACGCTTCAAGAAAGCCGTACCTTCTTGTGAAGTCCAGATTTGACAACTTTTGAAAAGTTGTCAAATCTTCACAGGCTCTTGACAACTCTTAAAGAAGAGTAGAGAATTTAACTTGATTGAAAACCTTAATCACAGGAGTTTGCTATGAACTATACGACCGTTACCGTCACCAAAGAATATTTAGACACCGTGCAACGCATTACGGGCTTGGCACCCGGGGAAGCCGCGGATTTAGCGTTGCAAGAGATGGTGTTACGGGCACAACAGAGCTTATTGGAGTTAGAAGGTAAGATAGATTGGGAAGGCGATTTAGAAGACTGGCGACAAGGGAGGACTTTCGATGACCATAGTCGATAGTAGCGTGTGGATTGACTTTTTGCGAAAAAGAGATTTACCTCATGTTGCTCTGTTGAAAACGCTCCTTCATCAACAGGAGAAGATTGCCACTTGTGGCGTTATCATCACGGAAGTGCTTCAAGGGATTGCTGATGATAAGCAATTCCGAGAGACCGAAAAACGATTGTATACTCTGGTGTATTTAGACTTGACTCGCACCCACTTTGTGACCGCTGCGCAGATTTATCGCACCTTACGCAATCATGGTTTGACGATACGCAAACCGATAGATTGTATGATTGCCGCCGTCGCTTTGGAACAGCAAGCCGCGCTGTTACATAATGACCGTGACTTTGAGGCGATTGCAACACAGTTTCTGTTGCAGATTAGACGTTAAGTTGGATAGGGAGGGCCAACAACAGGACGTTTGTCCGCTCTACCTATCTGACCAACTTAGAACCGCTGCATGGTTTAAAGAGTCTGAAGGAATTAGATTGTCGCAATAACCCATCTCTGAGTGAAGCCGAAATCGAACGCTTCCGGAAAGCCGTACCCACTTGTGAAATCAAGTGGGGCATTGGGTCTGACTCGCCGAGTGAGGCCGATTACAGCGATTACATCCAGACCGATTACGAAGATTAGTTGTGCCTCTTCGAGAATGGTGGTAGAACCGAGATTTGACAACTTTTGAAAAGTTGTCAAATCTTTCTTGCCCAGTGACGCAGATGATACGGATGAAGCAGATTAAGTCGAGATTTGACAACTTTTGAAAAGTTGTCAAATCTTTCTTGCCCAGTGACGCAGATGATACGGATGAAGCAGATTAAGTCGAGATTTGACAACTTTTGAAAAGTTGTCAAATCTTTCTTGCCCAGTGACGCAGATGATACGGATGAAGCAGATTAAGTCGAGATTTGACAACTTTTGAAAAGTTGTCAAATCTTTCTTGCCCAGTGACGCAGATGATACGGATGAAGCAGATTAAGTCGAGATTTGACAACTTTTGAAAAGTTGTCAAATCTTTCTTGCCCAGTTCAGGTAGGGTGGGCAACAACTTTATCGTTGCCCACCATTTGGAGTCATGTCGGTGGTCAAATAAACACTTGCTCACCCTACACCGGCTAAAATGCTTGACTACCACAGCAACACCTACTAAAATTTAAATTTCTCAAGTCTGAGAGTGCCAAATACCATATTCACCTAGCCATTGCTAGGACCAACTGCAACGGAGATATTATGATGTCCTCATCTGTGGAAACGATAGTTAAACAAACCGAACTACTCACGTTGGCCGAACAATGGGAGTTACTCTCTCAGCTAATGCAACGGTTGCGGCAACCAGTGTTACCTCCTGCAACAGAATCGACCTCCTCATTTTCAGAACCGTTGCGAAACACCCAGAAATGGCAAAGTAAGTCAGAATTGACGAAAGTAGAAACCCAGAATGGGAACTGGCTACCAGTGAAGAATCCCTTTCCTCCCACACGAGTGGAGGACGTAGCAGGTTGCCTAAAATATTCTGGTCCACCGAAAACGTTAGCGGATATGGAAGACGCTATTCGAGTAGGTGTGTTGGAGTCCTGGCATGAAGGCTATTGATACTAATATCGTAGTACGTTTTTTAACCCAAGATGACGACGTTCAGTTTGCACAGGCAGTTAAACTCTTTACGGAGGAACAACTATTTATTCCAGAGACGGTGTTTCTGGAAACCGAATGGGTATTAAGATTCTCATATCGCTATACCTCTGCTGAAATTATCGAAGGGTTCAGGAACATTTTGGGTTTACCTAATGTTCAGGTAGAAGATATGGGCAAAATAACTCAAATTATCGAGTGGTATCAGCAAGGGATAGACTTTGCGGATGCGGTTCACTTGGCGAATAGTCAACCGAGGTCTTCGGAATTACTCACGTTTGACCGAAAGTTTATTAACCGTGCGAAACATTTGAATCGTTGTTTGGTGCGAGAGCCTTAGACGGTGGTCCAGAAAGTTAGTTAAGTTCAGATAGAGTGGGCAGCAGATTTATGGTTGCCCACCATTTTGAGTTATGTAGGTGGGTAATAAACACTTGCCCACTCTACACGGGAATTGGCCTAGCTATCGCCATGATTGGTGGTGTCGGTGCGCTTATCCTTAACGATGGCCTGGCCTTAGCCATATAAATTTGAAGGTCTAAATCAGAATTAACCGAATGACTTAACTTAACTATTCGGTTCTGGTCTGAATCCGAGTGCGCCCACCATTAAGAATTGCCCAAATGACTTGACTTAACCATTCGGTTAATTCTATAATTCTGGAAATTCTGATTCAGACCACAGCGTGATTTACCGTTCTCATTATAATCAACCACCATAGGAATAATCACCATGCCCATGTTACAACTCCACCTCCCGGATTTCGTCTACCTAGACACTAGAGAAATGGCCTTAATCTTGGCCACCAAACTCTATGAAACCGGCAAACTGTCCCTGGGGCAAGCAGCCGACTTAGCTGGCGTTTCTAAACGTACCTTCATAGAACTTCTGGGTGACTATGGGGCATCTCTCTTCAACTATGCCCCAGGCGAGATAGAACAGGACTTCCGCAATGCCTAACGTAATCTCTGATGCCAGTGGCCTGATTGTCCTAGACAATATTGACATGACCTTGATTTTAAAGGCACTCTATGGTAAGATTCACCTTACCGAAGAAGTTTACCGCGAGTTTGGTAAAGAGGTAGAAACGTGGCTTGAAATACAGCCCGTGGCCAATAAAAACTATCTCAAGATATTGAACACCTTGATTGACTTGGGAGAAGCTAGTACCATTGCGCTGGCGTTGGAAATGGAGGATAGCTTAATGATACTGGATGACCTCAAGGCGCGAAAAGTTGCCACTAAATTAAATTTGAAGTTCACGGGCTTATTAGGCGTTATCCTGAAGGCCAAGCAGCCAGGAATTATTCCTTCGGTATCGGAGACCTTAATGAAATTGAAAGCCGTCAACTTTAGGATGTCTCCAGCTATAGTGCAGGAAGTCTTGAAATTGGCACAGGAATTTGATTAGCCAAATAGGGTAGGCAAGGTCTATTTGTGGCCTACCTAACTATTTGAAGGTCTGAATCAGAATTTACCAAATTGTAGAATTAACCAAATGACTTGACTTAAGCATTCGGTTAATTCTAAAATTCTGAAAATTCTGATTCAGACCACCACATAATTGACCTTAAAACAGCTAACTCCTTATGAATACTAACCTAATCCTTACCCTAATTATCCTGGCTATCATCGTCATTGCTGGTGTCAGTGCGCTCCTCATTAACAGGAGAAAGCGATTGATGACCAGACCAAAGTCACCACCACAGGCTACCGAATGGTGGTCATCACTAGACTAACAATGGCAAACCATCTTCAAAGCCGCTATTGAAATTAACCGTGAACCCACGGCAAAGGAATTAGTGGCTATTCTCAGCCTGACCCAGTTAGATTGCCACGAGAAGAAACTGACCCACTTAGAACCATTGCGGGCCTTGACGGGCTTGCAGACCTTGGAGTATGTAATTTCTGTACTATTTATATGAAACGATTAAAGATTTACCTAGATACTTGTATTATCAACTTTCTGTTTGCTGAGGATGCACCACAGTTACGTGATGTCACCATTGATTTTTTTGAAAACTTTGTGCAAACTGGCAAATATGAAGTTTATATTTCTGAGGTTGTCGTGGCCGAAATTGAAGCCACGAAAGACCTTGACAAACGGTCTAAACTCTTAGACGTATTGCGCAATTATCCGATACAGTTTGTAACCGAAGGAATGTCTCCTGAAATTGAGAGATTGGCGGATTTGTATCTTCAACAAGGGATTATTCCTATAAAAAGCCAAGCGGATGCTTTCCATTTAGCGATTGCGGTAGCAAACCAGATGGATATTTTACTTACTTGGAACTATAAACATCTTGCTAATGTTAATAGGAAGCATCGAATTATGCAAGTCAATTTAGCCAACAATTATTTACATCCACTTGACCTGGTAACACCGCTGGAGGTGATTAACGATGGTATTTAAACACACTGAGCCTTTTGTCTCGAAGGCACAATTGGAAGTTTGGGAATGGAAACAGACGTTGTATGAAGAAACGAAACATCTGAGTACTGCTGAGGCACTTAAATACTTGGTGGAAAAGAGCCAAACCACGGTGGCTTCTTTGAAACGTCAGAATTTGAAACGTCAGAAACTGTTACAAGATGCCATGAACTGATAGAGTCTCTGGAGTCATGCCGTGCTGACACACCCGTGTCGCGGTCCCCCTGAGAGAGGATACGAGCAGATTATGCCATCACCGCGTTTCCAACGAAGAAGAATATTTGTATTCAAATAGTTATAAAAAAGGCAGGCCGAACAAATGCCCGTCTCCTAGTAAAGTGAAAGTTTTACAGGAGGCGGGCCGCGCCGAGCGTGGGAACGAGAAATTCTAAGTTGAGATTGAGAGGCGGGCATTGTCGAAATCACTGAGTGGTTCGATTCGAACCCAGGGAGGGGTTCTGTTGAAACCTGCCTGAGAAAAGTTGGCTGTGACTCTTAATGACGATTAATGGCATGGCTTTAACCATATAAATTTGCAGGTCGGAATCAGAATTGACCGAATTTAAGAATTGACCGAATGACTTGATTTAACTATTCGATTTTGGTTTGAATCAGAATTAACCAATTGACCGAATGACTTGACTTAACCATTCTGCAAATTCTATAATTCTGCAAATTCTGATTCAGACAACTATATTAAGTCCTTATGGATACTAACCTAATTAGCCTGGTTATCGCCGTGATTGGTAGTATCGGTGGCCTTATCCTTAGTCTATTCAGTAAAATCAGCGAATTAAAAAGTCGCTTAGATACTTTACCGAGTAATAATCACTTATATAAACAAGAGGAAAAGATTTATGACAACTTCGGCATAAACTGACCGTTTGGTGGACTCGCTAAAACTTCTGAATTGGGCAACAGAACTCCAACGACAAGAGCAAAATATCCATACCAGAACGACCTCTGGTTTGGCTGCGACGACCGAACAACAGATAGAGGAGTTAACGCAACTGCTTCAACTGCTTCAAAATATTGAAGAAGGCATTTCAAAAATGCGAGGCATTATCGAACCAAAGCTTAAGACTTTGAAGACTCAGGTAACACCTGAACGGGTTTGGTGGTCTGAACTAGACCCAAAGTGGAAAAACGTCTTCAAAGACAAGAATAATTTAATTGAAAACGCCGAACCCACGGAAGAAGAATTGCAACACATTTTCCAAAAAGTGCAGGTGTTAAAATGCAACGAAATGGGACTGACCAGCTTGGAACCGTTGCGGGTGTTAACAGGCTTGCAGGACTTGGAGTGTGTTGGTAATAAACTGACCAGTCTGGAACCGTTGCGAACGTTGACGGGCTTGCAGACCTTGAAGTGTGGTAGTAATCAACTGACCAGCTTAGAACCGTTGCGGGCGTTGACGGGCTTGCAGACCTTGTGCTGTGGTTGGAATCAACTGACCAGCTTAGAACCGTTGCATGGTCTGAAGAATCTGAAGAAATTAGACTGTCAGAGGAACCCATCTCTGAGTCCACAAGAAATAGAACGCTTCAAGAAAGCTGTACCTGCTTGTGAAGTCGTGTCTTAGGAGGCACCGTCTGAATCGCAGATTGACGCAGATGACACGGATGACGCAGATTAAGTCGAGATTTGACAACTTTTGAAAAGTTGTCAAATCTTTATTGCCCAGTGACGCCGATGACACGGATGACGCAGATTAAGTCGAGATTTGACAACTTTTGAAAAGTTGTCAAATCTTTATTGCCCAGTGACGCAGATGATACGGATGACGCAGATTAAGCGTGCTTCACTGAGTCTGGTGTCTAGCTGTTTTATCATCACCTAACACCCTTAAATTATCCCCCTAGAGGTACTTACCTTATGATTGAAACGACCGTCTCTAATTTAACTCTCAATGACTTACGAGACTTAATCAGAACCGAGATTGAACAGACTCTTCTGGAACTGCTAGGAGACCCTGATGCAGGATTAGAATTACGTGACGACCTCAAACAACGACTGCAACAGTCAGTAACCCACTTACGGGCCGGTCAACAGACTGTTCCAGCGCAAACCGTGGCCGCGAAGTTAGGACTGGAGTGGTAAAGCCATGTATCAAGTCACCTTCACTAGCGAAGCGGAGATAGATTTAGCCAATTTAGACCAAGTGATAGCCCAACGGATTCTGAAAAAAGTGCATTGGTTAGCAGACCACTTTAACCTGGTCATGCCCGAACCTTTGACAGGTCACTGGCAGGGGATGTACAAATTCCGGGTGGGCGATTATCGAGTTATCTATACCTTTGAGAAGAATCCACCACTGATTATTATTCATCTGGTCAAACATCGTCGGGAAGTTTACAAGACGAGGTAAGAAAGATTACTCCGGTTCCATAGTTATCGAGGTATTCCCATGAACATCTATACTTGTGCCGAAGTTGTCCAACCGTTAGCCATGTTCTTCGAACGTGCCACTCAAGAAGGTGAAATTCAGATTCAACGGTGGGACGGGCAACGCTTTGTCCTTAAATCTTTACCAACTAAATGTTCACCCTTAGATGTACCAGGCATTGACCTGAATCTGTCGGCGGCAGACATAGTCCAAGTGATTCGGGAAATGCGGGAGAGAAATTAAGCCAGGGAGTTGAAACTACGTGGCCCGATGACTGGAACTTCTTCTTTACGATTCAGGATGATAGCACTGGAACGGTGTTGTTTCTGGGGCCATTGTGGAGCCGAAGTAGCCCGTAGGTTGGACTTCGCGAAGCGAAGTCCAACACTTCCTTCGGTTGAAACTACGTGGCTCAACCAGAGTTCATTAAATTTAGACATTCTTCTCGTTCCCACGCACCCGCGGAGGAATGTTGGCAACGCGCCCGCGTTGCGGGAAAAGGACACGGGCGCGAAGGAACGAGAAGTGAATCAGGTTTTCTCAATCGGGAAGGTTTAGAAAAACGCCCGCAGGTTCAAAGTGACGTGGTTTGAGTCACGAGTTGTTTAAATTCTTCCAGCGAGTTAACTACAACGGCTTGTTCAAGGAATTTGGACAAGCGGGAAGTATCCTCAATGGTTTGCAGAGTTTTAATCAGGGGCTTTGGCACCCGTTTAAAACGCACTTGCAGAATTTGCAGAACATTTCCGCGTAAGGTTTGTAAGATGCCTTGTTCAAGACCTTGTTCAAGACCTTTCTGAATTCCCCGTCTTTCGACACTGGTTACGTATTGCATGTGATTTGCCTCCTCGTATTGTTGATAAACGCTTTCAAATTGCAGTTCGAAGGGTTCAGGCAGGGTTTAGTTCTAACGTCTCATATTCGGCTCTAATCTGGGGATTTTGTAACATCTGGTTGACCCTTTCGGTAGGTACTGAAGTAGAAATTCGGCGGTATTTTCCCTCACCCCCCGGCCCCTCTCCCAGAAGCTACTCTATGCAACCAGTTAAAACTGCTGGACTGGAGGCTTTAGCCGCTTCAAAGTCGGAGTCCAAAACGTGTTTTGGACTCCTTTGAATTGGCGCAAGCGCAAACTATTGGTGACCACAGAAACACTACTTAACGCCATCGCCGCCGCGGCTAAAGCGGGATGCAGAGAGCGAAGCATCATTGGTAGCGCGGTAAATGGATAAAGTACGCCCATGGCAATGGGAATCAAAACCACATTATAGCCAAAAGCCCAGACCAAATTTTGCCGAATCGTTCTCATGGTGGCATGACTTAAATGGATGGCCTGAATCACCGCTCGTAAATCTCCTCGCATTAAAATCACACCAGCGGTTTCCATTGCCACCTCAGTCCCAGTCCCTAACGCTATTCCAACATCAGCTTGAGCTAAGGCCGGCGCATCATTAATCCCATCTCCCACCATCGCCACTAATCCTGGATACTCTTGTTGTAACTGGGTAATCGCCGCACCTTTACCAGCGGGAAGTACCTCGGCGAGTACGCGGTCAATGCCCACCGCTTGAGCCATCGCCAGCGCCGTGCTTTGATGATCGCCAGTCAACATCAGTACCTGCAAACCTAAACGGTGCATAGCCGTCACCGCTTCTTTGGCACCATCTTTTAAAGTATCCGCAATTCCGATTAATCCGACCGGTTGCCCTTCCATTATGACCCAGACTACCGTATTACCGTGCTGTTGCAATCGTTGTTGTTCGGCGGTTAACCAATCGCTGGCAGTGACCTGGGCTTGCGTGTCTAATAAACGTTGGTTCCCCACCGCCACTCGCCGACCGCCGACCGTGGCCACTATCCCTTGACCAGGGATGGCTTCAAATTGCTGCGGCTCGGTTAACTCTAAATCTCTCGCTTTCGCGGTCTTGACTATCGCTTCTCCTAATGGGTGCTCACTGCCACGCTCCGCCGTAGCCACTAAACGTAGCAAATCCTCCTCTGTAAATTGCTCACTTTCGGTCACGATCGCAGTGACGGTAGGTTGACCGGTAGTCAAGGTGCCAGTTTTATCTAACACGATAACTTTAATCTTATGCAATTGCTCTAATGCTTCGCTATCTTTAAATAAAATACCCAATTCAGCGCCTTTGCCCATACCGACCATAATCGCCGTTGGGGTGGCCAATCCTAACGCACAAGGACAAGCAATGACTAAGACCGCTACCATTCTAATCATGCCCTCCGTAAATCCCGCACCGGTGCCTAACCACCAGACCAATAGCGTCAAGAGGGCAATCACTATGATCGTGGGCACGAAAATAGCAGCCACTTGGTCAGCTAGTCGTTGAATCGAGGCTTTACTCCCTTGGGCCGTTTGTACTAAGCGAATAATTTGTGCTAACGCCGTTTGGCTACCGATTTTAGTCGCTTGAATTTTCAGTAATCCCTGTTTATTCAAAGTCGCCCCAATCACTGTATCACCGACTCGTTTAGTCACCGGCAAACTTTCGCCGGTCAACATACTTTCATCGATGGCGGATTGTCCTTCAATGACTTGACCGTCGACCGGAATTTTTTCGCCGGGACGAATGAGAATCAAATCTCCTACGTTAACTTCAGTCAAAGGAATATCCTTTTCTTGTCCTGCCAGAATCACTCTGGCGGTTTTCGGTTGCAAGCCAATTAGAGTTTTGATAGCGGCACCGGTCTGACCCTTGGCTCGCGCTTCTAATAATTTACCTAATTTAATCAAAGTGATAATGAGGGCGGCGGTTTCAAAATAAACATGGTGGCCTAAATGAGGAATCAATAATACTGCCAGGCTGTACCCAAAAGCCACTGAAGTTCCCATCACCACTAACACTTCCATATTGGCGGTGGCATTTCTTAAAGATTTCCAGGCGCCTACATAGTAATCTCCTCCTACATAAAATTGCACGGGTAACGTCATCAATAACATAAGCCAATTGATGAAAGGTTGCTGCGCCCAGTCTCCCCAGAAACCTAAATCGCGCCCCATACTTAATATGAATAAAGGTAGCGTGAACATGACTCCAATCCAAAATTGGCGCGTTTGCCGGCTAATCTCTGGTGATTTGACGGTTTGCTCTATCGCTGTTAAATTTTCCGCGGCGGCGGTTGACATTACTCCATAACCGGCTTGTTGAATGGCGGCACTGATTTTAGTTGCATCAGTGTATGACGGCAGATAATCAATACTCGCTTGTTCCGTCGCAAAATTGACGGTGGCGGCAATCACGCCGGGCGTTTTAGTCAACAGAGTACGTTCCACCGCACGAACACAGTTGGCACAGGTCATGCCGGTCACGGCTAACTCCAGATGCGCAGTCGGGACACCATAGCCAAGCGATTGAATTTTATTGATAATTTGCGGTAATTTGAGTTGTTGACTATCAAACGTGATAATCGCCTGCTCGGCGGCAAAATTGACATTGACTTGGCTCAGACCTGGTAATTTTTTCAATTGACGTTCAATGGTATTCGAGCAATTGGTACAGGTCATGCCGGTGATGGCAAGAGTTAATGATGCTTCAGACATAAAGGTTGCTTAAAAAGGGCTTGACAAAAGTAACGATGGTTGGTAAAGTTTTGCTCAACGGTGTGTGGTGAGACTATAGATAGAGGGTAAACCATCACTGCCATTAAGTTAAGTTGGGGTCCAAACCTTCAGCTTTGGACGAGATTAGCTAAGGTGAGACGGCATTGCCAAAGCTGAAGCGGTGGACTCCCTGGGTTTAGATTTGACAACTTTCGAAAAGTTGTCAAATCTCTCAACGCCGTAACTTGAGCTTAACTTAATGGCATTGAGGGTAAACCATAGTGTCACTATGTGCTATTTAGTTAAAACTGTCAAGAGGTTTTTTTCCTTTCTATTCACTTTATGTTAAACTATCCATGAGTATCCAAAAATTACGTATTGCTACTCGTAAAAGTCCGTTGGCGTTGTGGCAAACGCAACATGTGAGCGAGATTTTAAGTCGTTGGCATCCAGCATTAGTCATTGAATTGGTGGAAATGACGACTCAAGGAGATAAAATTTTAGATGCCCCTTTGGCCAACCTTGGGGGTAAAGGATTATTTGTCAAAGAGTTAGAACAAGGTTTGTTAGAAGGACGGGCCGAGATTGCGGTTCATTCCATGAAAGATGTTCCGATAGAATTGCCCGCCGGTTTGATGTTAGCGGTGATGATGACTCGTGAGGAGCCTTATGATGCGTTGGTGTCTAATCATTATCCGAGTTTAAGCGCGTTACCTTCCGGTGCGCTGGTCGGCACCTCTAGTTTGCGGCGGCAATGTCAATTGCTGGCCTTACGACCAGATTTACGGATTCGGACTTTACGTGGTAATGTCGGCACTCGTTTGAGTAAGTTAGACCAAGGTGAATTTGCTGCCATTCTGTTAGCGGCAGCCGGTTTGAAACGCTTGGGGCTGGCGCCTCGGATTCGGGAATATTTACCGCCAGAGGTGATGTTACCAGCGATTGGTCAAGGCGCGATTGGGATTGAGTGTCGGCAACAGGATGAGGCCACGCGGCGTTTAATCGCGCCGTTGAATGACCCGGCGACTTATACCCGGGTACAAGCCGAACGTGCTATCAATAACAAGTTAGGTGGTAGTTGTCAAGTCCCGATTGCCGGGTTTGCCGAAATTGACCAAGAGAATCAGTTATGGCTCCGTGGTCTCGTTGGCGATATTACGGGACAGCGGTTATTACGGGCGACTCGTCGGGGGAGCTTGGTGCAAGCGGAAAGTTTGGGCACCGAGTTAGCTGAGGAGTTATTGGCGCAAGGGGCCGCACAATTATTGAACGAGTGTACCAGTTGAGATGCAACCTAGTTTTAGTTTGTTAATGTTAGTTGGTATGGGTGGCTGGTTGGGTACCATGGCCCGTTATTTAGTGGTGGTCAATGTAGGTAGAGGGTCAATCTCTTTCCCGGTTGGGACTTTGGTGGTTAATCTCATTGGTTGTTTCATCATTGCCCTGGTCGCCGGTGTAGCCGAGAAAACGACTTTAATTTCACCCGAAACTCGCTTATTTCTGGCCACTGGAATTTGTGGCGGGTTTACCACTTTTTCGGCGTTAATGTATGAAGCCGGGGGGTTACTGGAAGAGGGTGAATTTTGGTATGCTGGCATTTATGTGAGTGCGAGTTTTATAGGCGGGTTGGTAGCGTTGTACTTGGGATTTTTTATAGTTAATAAGTGGGTTTAGTAATGAAAAACCTCGCAGGTCTTCGAGACCTGCGAGGTTTGGCCTGGACTTCACTACCAAAGCTAGGGATAACACCCCTGCGAGGGGTGTTATCCCTTACCTATTTATGAGAGGCGAGAATGGTTTTTTAATAGTTTCTCGCCATAGACCTCGTAGGTTTTGAAAACCTACGAGGTCTTCATTAAGAATTAATTCTCGTCTCTATACCATAATAATAAATACTAAGGCGTTAATTTTATGAAAGTAATCATTTTAGGCGTAGGCAATCTGTTATTAAGTGATGAAGGAGTTGGGGTACAGGCGGTTCAAATTTTATTACGTGATTATGTGGTGCCAACTTCAGTGGAAGTGATCGATGGCGGGACGGCGGGTTTGGAATTGTGTGCGTTGATAGCTCATGCCGATTATTTGATTTTGCTAGATGCGGTTATTAATACTGAGCATCCACCAGGGACGGTGATTCGCTTAGATAATGAGCAGGTGCCTCTACTATTTCGTACTAAACTGTCGTTTCATCAAATTGGGTTAGCCGAGGTGTTAGCGGCTTTGAGGTTGACCGGGGAAGATCCGAAACAGGTTATTTTATTTGGAATGGTGCCGGCGAAGTTAGAATTGGGCCTGGAATTATCTGCGCCGGTGGCTTCACAACTGCCTTATTTATTGAAATTGGTGAGAGCAGAGGTGGAAAGGTTGGGATTTTCTGTAGTCTTGAAATCTGGGTGAGAGGTAAAGCAGACTAATCATCGTCTATCATAATTGTTCAAATTTTAAATTGGCGAGTGGGGTAGGTGCCACGCACTATTTGCTTGAAGCAGGAAGTGTTGGACTTCGCTTCGCTCAGTCCAACCTACGGGCTACGGGCTCGACCACTGTAGGCAAAACTAACAATGGTATCGTTGCCGTCACGTTGAAAAGTGGAATTGTGGCCGGCACCGTCGATGTGATTGCGATTGTGGGCCAAGTAAGTACTGAAGCAGAAATTTTCTGGTATGTTCCCCTCACCCCCGACCCCTCTCCCAGAGGGCGAGGGGAGTACGGCGGCACCAGTGTTTAATTTCGCCCCTCGCCCTCTGGGAGAGGGGTCGGGGGTGAGGGAAAATACCGCCGAATTCATGCTTCAGAACTTAATGGGGTATTGCCATGGTTGGAGTTCGCTAGCGCTCACTCCAACCTACCAAATCTCACAGATACGGCTTCACCAGTTCACCAACCTTATCGACTTGAAAACTTTTCAATAACTGTTCAATCTGTTTGGTAAAAGGTACCAATTGCGGATTAGCTTGTTGAATTTCCTTCACTTCTTCCAGAATACCCATCACATCGCCCATCATCGCTAATTCAAAGAGAATAGACGCCTGTTCTGTCGATAATTCTACCTTCTCACCACCTAAGTCCGCACTTGGGAGGGAATCAAGGGTAGGAAGAGATTGGTCCGATTCATAAACCCAAGTCAAGCCTAATAATTCTCCTAACAACTCCAATAGCACCTCCGCCCGAATCGGTTTAGCCAAAAACGCATTACAGCCGGCGGTCAAACTATCTTGCTGATAGATCTCAAACACAGTGGCAGAAGCGGCAATTATCGGCAAATTTTGAAAGGTGGGGAGGGGGAGACTTCTCACTTGCCGCGTAAATTCTAAACCATTCATGATTGGCATCACTAAGTCCACAATAATCAAATCCGGTTGAACCTCTTCAAGGAGGGTTAACCCTTCTTGACCGTTGCTGGCTTCTACTACCGAAAACCCCAAAGGAGTCAAAAGATTGACCAGCACTGCTCGATTTTCCCAGTTATCGTCAATGACTAAAACGACAACCACCCCCGGCCCCTCCTTGGCAAGGAGGGGAGTACACACTATTCCGCGGTCAGGGTTTACTCCACCTCCTTGGTAAGGAGGGGGCCGGGGGGTGGTGATTTGATACCCAATAATCACCGGCAACTGGCTAATTTTCTCCTGCACCACCGACACTTCGGGCAACTCCAACAACATCCAGAAAATACTTCCCAGTCCTAAGACACTCTCTACTTGCAACTCTCCTCCCATCTTCTTTACCAATTTCTTGGTAATCGGCAACCCTAAGCCCGTCCCTTCGGCTTTATATTGATGGTCACCTACTTGTTGAAATGGTTCAAAGATTTTTTCCAAATCCTCAGGCGCAATCCCCACGCCTGAGTCCTCTACCTGAAAGCGCAGTTTGTTCTGATGATAACCAATTTTCAGCGTCACGCTACCCTGATGCGTAAATTTCACGGCGTTGCCTAGCAAGTTAATGAGCACTTGTCGTAATCTCTTGTCATCCGCCAAAATCGCCGCGGGCAGAGGGGATAAAGTTTCATAGTTAAATTGAATCCCTTTCTGTTGTGCCCGCATCTCAAACAGATCAATAATCCCAGCAATAAACCCCTTAAAGTTAACCGTTACAGGACAAACTTCAATCTTGCCGGCTTCAATCTTGGCCAGGTCGAGGATGTCATTAATCAGTGTCAGCAGATACTCGCCACACCGGTGAATCACATTAACACTTTCTAAGTGTTTAGCCGTTAACGTCGTGTCACGTCGTAAGATTTGTGTAAAACCCAAAATGCCATTCAGTGGAGTTCGTAACTCATGACTCATATTCGCAAGGAAGGTACTCTTGGCCCGGTTGGCCAGTTCGGCGGCTTCTTTGGCCGTTTGCAGTGCTTCTGCCACCCGTTTCTGTTCAGTAATATCAGTAGCGACCTCCAACCGTACCCATCGTCCATCGGTCCAACGAATCGCCCTCTCCTGAGCGTAAAACCAGAGTCCTGCACTATTCTGAAATTCCCGGATAATCGTGCCCACCGGTTCTCCCTTAGCATCCACTAACTGGTCATTGTTATAAAATGTGCCGGGACCGATTTGTCCTTTCTCAAAAGTTTGCCAATACGGTGTACCGATGATTTGACTACCAAACCGTTTCTCCATGGACCGGTTGGCAAACAAGATTTCATACGTCTGCATATCTGCCACATAAATCATCGCCTCCACACTGTCTAAGACCGTCGTAAATCTTTCATGTGCTTGTTGCAAAGCGGTGGTGGCTAGTTGCTGTGCGGTGACATCTTGAGTTGTGACCACCATCCCATCGAACTGTCCCTGCTGGACCCGTGGTGTCAACCAGCCCGATTGGTAAGATTGACGACCTGCTGGCGTTATCACGGAAACCGCTTCATAATTAACGGGCCGCAGAGTCTCTTTAGCTGGTAAAGCGTAAACTTGAAATTCGCCTCGAGTGCCTTTGGCAAAATACTCCCACACATTCACCCCAAGCATTTGTTCTTGTGGAATACCTGCGATGGTTGTCATGCCGCGGTTAATATAGGTAATGTGGTCATTCACGTCGGTGACCCATATACCATCATTGACACTTTCCAAAATCAATTCATAAAAGTCCTTCAGTTGGATAATTTGTTGTTGTTGTTCCTGCAATTCACGGGTTCGGGCCGCCACTTCCCGTTCTAATCTTTGGTTGTATTCTTGCAACAACTGTTCGGCCTCTTTCCGGGCGGTCAGATCCATAATCGTGCCCACCAACCGTTCTGGTTTACCTGCCTGATTCCACACGGCCATGCCACGCGCCAGTACCCAAATATAGTGTCCATCCTTATGACGCAATCGGTAAGTCACTTCATTTTTCGAGACTCTTTTCTCCAGATAAGCCTGAACTTCCTCCATTACTCGTACCCTATCCTCTGGATAGATCAAATTTTGCCATTCCTCAAAGTTGGCACGCAATTCATGGTCCGCATAGCCAGCAATTTGCTTATAGCGTGGGGACATGTAACCTTTACCGGTGTCAATATTCCAATCCCAAACGCCATCATTAGCTCCTTGCACCGCCAAGTTAAAACGCTCTTCGGACTGACGCAGTGCGGTTTCACTGTGTATACGTTTAATTACTTCAGCGTGTAGGTGCAGATTTACTGAGAAGAGCACAAATAAGAGGACACTGAGGACCAGACCGGCACTGAGGACGAAAGTAGGAGAAGAGTCTTTAGTGTCTGCTTCAAATCGTGGTAAGGTAGAAAAATACACGGTCCAGCGGTGTCCTGCGATATTGAGTGGCACTATTTTGGTAAATTGATGCTGATAATTAGCATGATGCGGCATATCATCATACAAGAGTATTTCTGCGTTAATGCTCTCACCATCATAAATTTCATAATCCAGGTCCGGTTCTCGTGACCCAAAAATATCCTGCATTAAGTCTTTAGCACGAAAAGCGGCATGCACATAGCCAAACAGGGCCGCCCGACGTTGTGCTACCGTGTCAGTAGGTTGTCCCTGGCGATACACGGGCATTACCATGAGAAAACCTGCTGGCTTTGGGACTTGCTGGAGATGAACATCTTGCAGTAAGACCAGTTTGCCTGAAATAACCGGTTGCCCGGTATCACGGGCTTGTTCCATGGCGGCACGGCGGGTAGGTTCTAAAAGCATATCGTAACCAAAGGTCACTAAATTTTGGTCATCGCCAGGTTCAAAATAGATAATCGAGGTATATTCATCACGTTGACCTTCAGGATGAACCGTATAGTTAGGAAAACCTTCGGCACGAATTTGGGCCAGATGGGCGGGTAGTTCTGCGGGCAAGAGATATTGACTAAATCCAACCATGGGGATGCCAGGGTAGTATTTATCGAGTTGTAATTGATTAATGTAGGTGTGCCATTCTTTGCGTGACACCAAGTCTGAAGCATTAAATAATCCTACGCTACTTAACAAAATGTGTTGGTAAGCGGTCATGCGATTAACAATAGCCGTTTTGAGTTGTTCAGTTCTTAACTCAAATTGGGCATGACTGGCCCAGTTACGGTCATCTTTGAGGTGAGTCCATGCCACTAGCGTGGTCAGTAGCGCGACGAGAAGGATTAGCCAAGGGAAATAGGTATGACGAAAGGCGTTAGATAATAATAGTTGTTTTGATAATTTCATAAAATAATTGGATAATTTCATAAGATAATTGGTTAAAATGTGGACGAAAAAGTTTCAAACTCTCGTTCTCACGCGCCAGCGTGGGAATGCTGGGGGTGGCCCCCGCGACGCTGCAATGCCATTAAGTTAAGCTAAAGTTACGGCGTTGGAGTCCAAAGCTTCAGCTTTGGCAACGCCGTCTCACCTCGACCAGTCTCGTCCAAAGCTGAAGCTTTGGACTCCAACTGGGCTTAACTTAATGGCATTGCCGCGACGCTGGCGCGTGGGAACGAGAAACTGGCACCTGGGAACGAGAAAAAGGTTAAGATTTCCTAAACCTTAGCCGTTTAGGAAAGCGAAAACTGGTGGTAGTGATGACAGGTGGATGATGAGGCGGTCAGGACTGGCAGTCCTTTGAGGACTGCCAGTCCTAAGTCCTCAGCCAAATTTTCTCACTACTAAAAAGTGTTCTAAATTCGTCAAGAAGGGATACCCCCTCGCGAAGGGGTGTTATCCCGGTCTTTATAATACCTCCATTGGTTGGTGGGAACTACCCTTAACTCTACCGCCCCAAGGCTTTTTTCAAATAAATTAAGAGTAGTGACACCGCGGCCGGAGTCACCCCTGGAATCCGCGAGGCTTGTCCAATCGTCGCCGGTCGTTGTTGAAGCAGTTTTTGTCGTACCTCATTCGACAATCCTGACACTTGAGCATAATCAAAATTGGCCGGTAACTTAGCTTCTTCATAGCGAAGTAACCGCGCAATTTCCAACGTTTGCCGCTCAATATATCCTCCATATTTCATCTGAATCTCAATTTGTTGCTGAATCTCGGGCGCGGTTACCCCGCCCTCTGCTACTTTAGTCAATTGCAATAAGTGTTGATAAGTCACTTCCGGTCGTCGTAATAATTCTAAACAATTGACTTCACGACGAATACTGGTAAATTCCCAGTTATGTTCCAGAGCCTCCTCCGGTCGAATCCACAACTGACTTAAGCGTTGAGTTTCGCCCGCAATCGCCTCACGTTTAGTATCAAACCTGCGCCACTGCTCCTCACCCACTACGCCTAATTCTCGACCAGTGGCGGTTAACCGCAAATCGGCATTATCTTCCCGCAATAACAAACGATATTCCGCACGACTGGTAAACATTCGATAAGGCTCCTTGGTGCCGCGAGTAATTAAATCGTCAATCATCACGCCCAAATAAGCCTCATCCCGCCGCGGAGTCCAAGCCGGTTTACCTTGTACTTGCAAGGCCGCATTCATCCCTGCCAGTAGCCCTTGCGCCGCCGCTTCTTCATACCCCGTGGTGCCGTTAATTTGACCCGCCAAAAATAATCCTGGAATCAATTTCGACTCCAAACTGGCGTTTAAATCACGCGGGTCAAAAAAGTCATATTCTATCGCATAACCGGGTCGGGTAATATGAGCCTGCTCAAATCCTTTGATGGAACGTACTAACGCCAATTGAATATCAAACGGTAAACTGGTCGAAATTCCATTCGGATAGACTTCAAACGTGTCTAATCCTTCCGGCTCCACAAAAATATGATGGCTGGATTTATCTGCAAAGCGCGTAATTTTATCTTCAATCGAAGGACAATAACGCGGCCCAACGCCCTCAATGACTCCGGTATATAACGGTGAGCGGTCTAAGCCAGCGCGAATCAGGTCATGCGTGCGTTCATTGGTTGCCGTCACATAACACGGAATTTGACGAGGATGTTGACTGGCATTCCCTAAAAAGGAAAACACCGGTACCGGTTCATCTCCCGGTTGCTCCGCCATCACTGCGTAATTGAGACTGCGACCATCTAATCGCGGCGGGGTGCCAGTTTTCAAGCGACCCACCCGTACTGGCAATTCTCGCAAACGTTGTGCCAGGGCATTGGCCGGCGGCTCTCCCATGCGACCTGCTTGATAATGGGTTAAACCAATGTGAATTAAACCGGCTAAAAAAGTACCCGTGGTTAGCACCACGGTCGCACCATGAAAACGGATACCGGCCTGCGTCACCACGCCAATTACTCGCTCTGCTTGAAGGATTAAATCGTCCACTGCTTGTTGGAACACTTGTAACCCGGTTTGTGCTTCAATGGCTCGTCGGACCGCAGTTTTATATAACTGTCGATCCATCTGCGCACGAGTAGCCCGGACTGCTGGGCCTTTACTGAGATTGAGAATCCGAAATTGAATACCGGCCTGATCAGCGGCTC